>CAZPIM010000024.1:0-19755 GCA_964586385.1 uncultured Anaerolineaceae bacterium | reverse complement strand
AATCCATTGATGATTAATTCGTTTTGGCGTATCATTCCTTGCATCATTAAAAATAAATGAATTCAAATTCATTGATTAGTCTTTGTTTAAATCAAAAATCGATTTTTAAGCAGGGTAATTTGAGGTTTATCGCATGCCATTAATGTTTGATGTGAATCACGTATCTTTCGCGCACCAAAATCCGGGTTCCTTACCGCATCGAGCGTTACGTGAGATAAGTTTTCAAATTCATGAAGGCGAATATGTTTCCATCGTTGGAGCGAATGGCTCTGGAAAATCTACGCTAGCCAGGCATCTATCCGGTTTACTGATTCCTCAACAGGGACTAATTTTGATTTCCGGAAAGAATTCAAGAGATAAAAATAATTTAGGTGCAATTCATCAACAGGTTGGCATGGTTTTCCAGCATCCTCAGGAGCAGATGATTGCGTCTACAGTAGAAGAAGACGTTGCTTTCGGACCTGAAAATCTGGGATTGCCAACATCTGAAATTCAAGAAAGAGTAAAACAGGCTTTATTAGATGTTGACATGTGGGACCAAAGAACCCGATCTCCTCAGCATCTCTCCGCAGGTCAAATGCAACGGGTAGCATTGGCTGGAATACTCGCAATGCGTCCAAAATGTGTGATTTTTGATGAAACTACAGCGATGTTAGATCCGGCGGGAAGAATTGAAGTCCTTGAAAGTATTGATCATCTTCGAAAACAAGGTATTACGATTATTTCGATTTCTCATTTTATGGAAGAAGCCTGCCTTGCTGAAAGAATTCTTGCTTTATCAAAAGGAAAATTGATTTTTGATGGAAACCCACATGACTTATTTTCGAATATTCCTTTAGTTCAATCTTTAAACTTAAACCAACCTCGTATATTATCTTTTGCCCATCAATTGCAGAAATGGATTCCTTCTTTACAAAATCCGATGACGCTGGAGGAATTTGATCAGCAAATCAATCCACTTGTCAATCCAGTTTTTTTCCGGGAATTAAATCGATCTCACTTCGCAGAAAATGAATCAAAGTCCATCGTTGAGTCCCAAAATCTGACTTTTACGTACATGCAGGATACACCTCTGGCGCATACTGCCTTGGAAGACATATCTTTTTCCATTCCGGAAGGAAGCATACATGGTCTTATTGGTGCAACCGGATCCGGAAAATCCACATTGATCCAGCATTTTAATGGACTCTATTTTCCGCAAAATGGCAAACTCAGGGTTGGTGATTTTGAAGTGAATCGCAATGTAGATTTCTTGGGATTGCGCAGATATGCTGGAATTGTATTTCAAAATCCGAATTTTCAACTGTTTGAACAATACGTAGGTGATGAAATTGCTTATGGTTTACGCCTCCTCGGGGTAGAAGGTAAGGAATTAAGGCAACGCGTTTCAGATGCAATGCAAATGGTTGGCTTGGATTTCGAAAGTTTTAAAGATCGAATGACATTTGCATTATCCGGTGGAGAAAAGAGAAAAGTTGCATTGGCTTCAACTCTGGTCTTAAATCCAACATTACTTTTGCTGGATGAACCGACAGCAGGGTTGGATCCTGTAGCCAGAAATGAGATTTTAAACCAAATGAAAACATTGCATAGGAATGGAAAAACTTTGGTCGTTTCTTCTCATCAACTCGAAGATCTTGCACTGTTGACAGACCATGTAACACTTTTATCAGAAGGCCATGTGATTGCGAGCCAGATGAGTGATCAACTCTTATCGAATCATTCATTACTTAAAGAAAACAAAATGATAGCGCCAATCGCTGCGCAAATGGTGAAAATTCTTCGGGCAAAAGGTTGGATGGTACCGGAAAACATCATCATCAGCCAGCAATTGATCGCTGCATTTGAACAAATGGACGAGGACAAAAATGTCAGCATTTGAGTTTTCACAAAATCTCTCATTTGGCCAATATTTGCCGCTAGATTCCTGGATTCACCGGCTTGATGCCAGAGCAAGAATTGTTGGATTCATTGGACTGTTATTAGCTATTACATTTGCCAGCAACGTATTTATGATCCTGGTAGGTCTTGGATTAATATTGATTGGATTCAAAATATCCAGAGTGCCACTTCGATATGTTTTAAGAACACTAAAGACACCTTTAATTTTTTTATCCATCATCGCGATTTTTCAATTCTTTCGCTTTGCGCCGGACGCGTTTAATCCACTGGTTTTTGCATTTGGACGTTTGACTGTTACGATCAATGGATTGATTGCAGGGTTAGTTGTCATGGTTCGTTTTATCACGCTCATACTTTTAATAAGCCTGACAAGTTATACATTATCTACCAGCGATATGATATATGGCCTTCAGTCCCTTTTAAAACCACTTAAAAAGCTGCAAATTCGAAGTGAGGATATTATTCTGGTCATTCAGGTTACATTACATTATATTCCGATGTTAGGGCAGGCAACTGAGCAAATTGCAAAAGCACAGGCGTCACGTGGAGCAAGTTGGGGTATCAAGAAACAGAATATTTTTCAACGGGTAAAGACAATCTATCCGGTCATTATTCCAATGTTTCTGATCAGTCTTCAACGGGCTGAAAACATGGCTCTCGCTATGGATGCGCGAGGTTATGGAACATTAGATTTTCGCGGATCTTATCGGCGACTGGAATTTAAGAAAAAAGACGGCATATTCCTGATTGCCGTCTTAACAATTGCGATTGGAATTGTTATTTTATAGGTCAGAGCCCTTTTTCTTACCGATTCTAATTTGCCGCCAGGCTGCAACAACAACCAGAGTTATAACCGCAGAAACACCTGCTTCCAGTAAACCATTCGCTACGACGATTCCCCCAAGCACCTCCCAGGGCAATAATCCCATTAAACCAATAACGCCTAAAACCAATATGGTGTTGGTTAAACTTCCAGCAATACCTGCCGCAATTAAACCAACAACTGGTACTTTTTGTAATGCTTTCCATACCAGGAAGGATACCGGTCCGATAAATAATCTTGGAACAACAGATAAAAGAGGGTTCGTAAACCAAATATCAGTGGGACCGTTAGGAGCAACTGCGGCTTGAATCATACTGAAAATTCCAAAAATAAGTCCAACACCGATTCCAACAATCGGACCTTCCAGAATAGCTGCAATAATAACTGGCACATGCATAATCGTTAACGATACCCCACCAAACCAGGGGATAAATCCCCATCTGGTAACACCTAATAAGATAGCGATTGCACCTAACACACCAGTAACGACTAATTTCCTTGTGCGATCCTGTGGCATAGAGAACTCCTTATGATAACCATAACCTTATTATGATCGAAAAAACTGCTTAACTTTGCATTATTATAACAAACCATTACGACAATTAATCATTCGATTTCCAATCATTTTTTATAAAAGCAATAATTGAATTACGAATATTAATAAATTATGGTTGGATATTGTTTGAATCCATTTTTTCGACCATTGTTATATAAGCTTTGGTTTGAGCTTCCATGATTGCAAAAGGCATTTCCCCTTTTGCAATTAACCAATCGTTGAAATCTTTAGGATCATATTTTTCGTTCAATTGCACTTGTAACTGTTCAACCAGATTTTGAATTTGTTGCTTACCAATCGTATACATTGTCATTTGGCCAGGATTCTGAACTATCCTCTCTACAATCATTTGCGTACTTCCTTCAGGCAGTCCGGTTGTTTTTTCGATAAATTCTTTACTTTCGCCGATCGTCCAACCATAAATATGAATTCCAGTATCAACAAGTAAACAGGTTGATAAAAATAGGTCGCGTTGAATTACGGAAAATTCTTCCCAATGGCTAATTAATGAAGAATTACTCGAAAGATCCTCTAAAAAATAGGACTGCCACCGTTCTACATATCCGGGAATTTGTAAAGAAGTTCGAAAAAATGGATTGTCCTGGAGATTTGAATATTCTTCGTTTGAAAAATATTGATCAATAATCTCTGTTATTGACTTTGAAAAAACCAGACTAGTGTCAATCTTCTGATTCCTCACCATTAGCGCATTTGTCAATTCAGTCCATGGATCATTTACCTGAAAATTTTCTATGCTTAGAGGGTTAAGAGCTTGTTCGATTCCGGTCTGATTTACTGAAAAATTTACAGAAATGGAAGCCTTTTCTGAAATGTGCGCATTTAATTGTGAGCGAGATCTTGTTCTAATTTGGTTGTAAATCAAACTGGGGAACATTGGGTAAATTTGAATAAATTGATTTTGGTTTTCTTTCGCTAAAGAGATATATTCAGGTCCAAATTCAATTCCATTCAATCCGACTTCAGTGGAAATATTTTTTAATTGATCCGAGTACTGAATTACTTTGTCTTCTGCAAATGAAGAGATTTGCTCATCCGTTAATTGTGAACCCGTATAATGATTGATTAAATATCCATAATAATCCTCTCCGTTAATGAAATGATGGAGTCCGAATTGGTCTTCGGATATTTCAATTAATTGTTCCAGATAATTCGCAAGTTTAGTAAAAGCAGGAATAAACGATTCATTCATAACTGTTTTCAATTGGTTAAGATATTTATATTCCCTAGAAGGACTCAGAAGATCACCTTCGCTCAATTTATCTTTAAGGTGTGTAAACAATATGGACTTCTCCACATCATATTGGTCCGAAATTTTCTCCGGTACATATTCGAGTGTGTGTGTCAGAGCATTTACAAGAACAATTTTTGGCGGAACAATTCCATTTTCTGCCCGTAATTTTAATTGGTCGATCACTTGCTCAATTTTCAAATTAATTTGATTGATTCGGGAAATATAATCAATGACATCCTGTTCGCTCTGGAGAGGGTGATAGTTAATCATTAAATTAATGAATTGATCTTGAGCGCTTTCCGGAGCGTAGGATTGAATTGGAGAGCGCAGTAAGCGGAAAGGTTGTCCCTCAACCTTGTCTTTCCAAAACCAAAGATATATGTCAAAATTTATTTGTTCTTCTACATCTAATAACGACCGGTCATAAGTTTTTATTCGACTCAAAATCGATCTCTCTAATTTTTCCGTTTCAAGAATATAGCTTTCCGAAATATTCGTCAGCAAACTATTTTCATCGGAAAAATATTCTTCAAGACCTAACATGGTGATTTTTTCAGGATCTCTTGATAACCAATAAATGAAAGATCTTTTGTAAAAGGTTTCGATTGGAATATTAGATAAATTACCAATCATTTCATCCACCTGTGAAGGTACCCGAATGATCCCATAATGATTTTCTAAATCTGGGGTTTGGGCTGATGTGGTTTGCTGGATTGATTCATTTAAATCATATTCACCAGTCATTTGATTGGGCAAAGTAGGAATATGATCCAAATTTTGGTCAATTGGATTGCAACTATTTAGAACGAAAACTATCAAAACCAGGAAATAGGTATATTTTTTCAACATTTTTAAGAATTGAATAATTTCTTCCTAATAAACTAACAAGTGCGTAAATTTTAGTGTAAGAAATATCATTCGGCCAAAAAATAGGCCGATCGACTAATTTTTAAATATAATTTATAAAGAATTCTAATAATAAGGCTTCTAAATGAATGAAAATGCGTTTAAATTAGGAGAATATCATCCGGTCTACCTTTGGGCTGGTCCAGGTACGATTAGGATGAACAAGCTTAAATTTATGCAGGTGCCGGTTAATGAGAAAATTCATAACGAAGCACATCAATCGATTGGTGCTGACATTATAGCCAATCAGATGCATCAGAATTGGATTCATCTTACCTATAGTTGGGGTTTCGCTCCAGAAATCGAAAAACAAGATTGGGAATCTTTTAGATTAGCAGCGGATACTTTCCATGACTATGGAACAAAAGTTTTCGCATATATCCAATCCTCCAACTGCGTATTTGAAGGGAGTAACGCGACCAGGCAATGGTACGCTAGAGACCCAAAAGGGAAAAAATTCTATTACTATACTAATCGTTTTATGACCTGCTTGCGAAACAAAGAATGGCAGGAATTCTTACAAGAAAGAATTAAAGGAGCCATTGAAAGTAAAGCGGATGGAATTTTTTTTGATAATCTCTGGAATGGCACCCAACCTTCCGGCCTTGCAGGAACTTGGTTAGGCTCAGCCGGTTGTTATTGCGAAAATTGCCGGAAGGATTTCTTTCAAGAATTCGGAAAGCCAATTCCCGTTTTTATCAATCCGAAAGACCCATTCGTCGCAGCTTATCTGGAATGGCGTTCGTGGCAATTAACTTCGTTTTTCAAGAAATTGGCAGACTATGCTCGTTCGATTAATCCGGATGTTGTAATCGGTGCGAACGATTATGACGTTATCATGAGGCCAAGCAAATTAATTTACGGCATCGATTTCTCATCCTATACAAAAATTCAGGATTTGATGATGATCGAGAATTTTTGTTTACCAAAATGGGAACCCGGTACAATAGCCCGGTTTCCTAATAATGCTCTGACAATACGGGCTGCGAGAGCAAAAATACCAAAGGAAAAACCATTAAGTGTTTTATCGTATGATATTGGTATTGGTTTCGATGATGTTTATCCTACACGTCGAATCATGCAGAGTATGGCAGAAATCACTGCTTTAGGAGCCAGTATCACAGTCAAAGGAACTGAATATTTTAATGGGAAAGAAATGACACTCATTACTGCCCCGGAATATCAAAAGCAGCAGCAGGGAATCGGTCACTTTAATTCATGGCTAGCGCTTCATAAAGAACTATTTGTTGATCGGACGAATATTTCTCCTGTAACTTTAGTTGACCCCGGGGAAGATTTGTGGAAAAACTGGTTTCAAATCTCTCCCATCTACTTTGGCTGTATGCAAACGTTAACCAAAGCCGGGATACCATGGAAAGTCATCTTTGGACCTGAAATTGATCAGGAAACTGGTATTTTACTAACTTTCACAAATCTGGATGAAAAATCTAAATTGGTTGGTCATACACAGAAGATCATTCATGTTCCGGAATTAATACATTGGAAACTTAAGTCTGAATCATTCCTAAACCGTCATCGGATTTTACAAAAACTTATTTCCAATACAGTAGAAGGATTAATACGAATTTACCATTCCAAACCATTTTTCCGAAAGTTGATGGATCGTTTTGGGATGGCAAAATTAATTACCCAAACTCCATTATTCTTCATGCCCAAAGATCACCAGCAAAAGGAATTACTCAATGCAATACCTTCGGCTTTGTTTCCGAAAATTGAAAGCAAGGAACCTGTTTTAATTGACGTTTGGCGTCAAAAAGACTCATTAACGCAAATTCATCTCGTGAATTATGCTGACGAACCTCAATCAATCAGCGTTTATTTCGCCAAAAAAATAAATGGTGAGATCATTTTTCCCGGATGTGATCAAAAAGAACTTATCAGGAATTCTGATAAAGTAAGTTTCATGATCGATCTATATGCGATTATTCTACTAGTTGAGCAAAAGGAGTAACATGAAACGCACAATTCGATGGTTTGATTACATAACTATCAATATCTATTGGTTTGCATTAACAACAAGATCTCAAGTGCTTTCTCCACTTGTTATCCCGCTACTTGTTCAGCAGTTTATGGGAGAAGCTTCTAAAGGAACGTATGTTGGCAATATGCGCCTTTGGGCACTAATGGCTGCCGTGTTATTTCAGGCATTAATGGGGATGCTTTCTGATCGATCTACATCAAAATTAGGCCGCAGACGTCCTTTTATCATCGCAGGAACCATTGGTGAACTTATCCTTTTCGTTTTGATTGGCCTGATTGCTGGATTGGAAGGCACTACTGGATATGTGTTCCTTTTTATTCTTTATTCTTTATCAATGGTTTCATCAAACACAGCACATGCTGCCACACAAGGATTAATCCCGGATCTTGTCCCGGAACAAATTCGTGGCCGTTTTTCCGGTGTCAAAGCTTTATTGGAACTACCACTTCCGCTTATTTTTGTATCCTTTGTGATCGGGAAAATGATTAGTAATGGGAATTTATGGGGTGGATTAATTACCATCATGATCGTAATGCTGGTTTGTATGCTCATTACTCTGACCGTAAAAGAAGAACCACAGCCAGCCAGTAAGGAAAAATTTGATTGGCAACCCATCATACGCTTACTCATTATGACAGGTGCCTTCACCACCATCATTTTATTATGTGGTTTCATAGTAAACCAAATAATGCGTTTAAGTTTTAATATCCTTGGAAAAAATTCCCCACTTCTTGTCATGGCGATTGGCCTGATAGGGATGGTTGTGGCTATATGGGCTGGTGTATGGAGCAGTGTCGCTATTGGGATTGGGAATAGAATCCAGGAACAAAAACCTTTTACCTGGTGGGTTGTCAATCGTCTGGCATTTCTGACCGGATCCACCAACCTGGCTGGATTTATGATTTATTTTCTGCAAGAGAAATTTGTTCAATATCAGGGTGAAAAAGCGGCTGGACCCGCCTCCACGATCACAATGTTTGTAGGAATTTTTATTCTCTTATCCGCATTACCGAGCGGATGGTTGAGTGACAAATTTGGAAAAAAGAAACTAATTATTACCAGCGCAATTTTAGCAACTCTTGGGACATTGGTTGTCATTTCCGCACCAACTTTAACCATCATTTACATCGGTGGTATTTTAGTTGGGGCTGGAATTGGTTTCTTTTATGCTTCGAACTGGGCCATGGGGACAGAAATTGTTCCCCAAGGAGAAGCGGGAAGGTTCCTGGGTATATCCAATCTCGCAGGAGCAGGTGCAGGAGCGGTTGGAGCTTATATCGGTGGACCAATTGCAGATCAAATCGGGTATACCTATTTGATGGGAATTTATGCAATTCTGTTTATTTTATCCATATTCGCTATCCAAAGAGTCAAACCCTCTTCTACCAAATAGAATCATGGAATGAAATAACCCAATTTGATAAAATTTACACTAACAATAACAAGCTGATCAAAGAAAGAAAAATAAGTTTGTTTTTTCATTTATCAAGCCATTTCAATTCGACCTTAAGGCAAATATCAGATATAAAACGGGTTGTGTTCTTTATACCGGTTTTTCTGTTCTTATTAACTGGGTGTAAAAGCGAAACAATTCCGGATTTACTCGTAGTTACGAATTCACCGTTACCTGTTCTTACAAAAACATTATCACCAATACAAACAAAATCACAAACGCCAACATTTCTACCCAGTTATACACCTAATGAAACGCCTCAACCAACACCAACTTTTAATCAACCGGTCGGATGCAAGGAGCCGAATAATGATTATTCGTTGATTGAGATCAATGGTATGTTCATCAATCAAAGAACTTTTGATATGTTAAAACATGCGCAGTTGCTATACGGTGGAGAATTGGAATTAACGGGATATCATTTGACCCAAGGATCTTACAGCAATGAAGTCTCCGCTAGTTTTGGTACACATTCAGGAGGTGGTGCAGTTGACCTTTCCGTAATCCGATATGGAATTTACGAAGTACTTTATCAGGACATTGAACCATTGATAATTGCATTAAGAACAGCTGGATTCGCCGCCTGGTTGCGAAATTTCGATCAGCTTTATCCGGGTTCACCTATTCATATCCATGCCATAGCAATTGGCGACCGCGATTTGTCCATTGCTGCCCAGGATCAATTAACGGGAGAATTTGGCTATTTTCGTGGTTATAACGGATTACCTCAATTGCCTGGAATTGCTCCACAACCGGATGAAAATGGCGGTCCCATTCTTTGCCAATGGATGACTACCCTGGGATATGAAGACTCACGACCGACAAATCCTTAATTGGTGGAAAATAATTGCATAGGATCAATGAGTCGAAACCATCCACTCACACGCCAACGACAATAATTCGACATTTCCTCCAGGCTGGCAGAAACATCATAATGTGCCAGGCTTCCGCTGAGATCCGGAAAGTACCCGTATCGGGTTTCGACATGTAAATGAGGTGCAAGTGCGTTTCCACTCATCCCGATCACGCCAACTTTTTCTCCTGGTTTGACATAATCTCCAATTTCTTGACCAGGTGCGTCCAACAAATGGGCATATAGGGTATAAAGCCCCAGTTTTTCTTGCTTTTCAGGAGGTGATTTCCATCCCTCAGGACAGGTTAAGGAAGTATTTACATCCCAGGGAATTGGTTTTTTGGAGGATAAAGTATTACTAATCAAATACTCAGGTAAATTTTCTTCCAATGAGACGATCAAAATGGCATTGCCATACGGGAAACGGTTTGACATGACAGAAACCACCTGACCGCCAACAATTGACTGAACTTCTTTCCCTGTCAATGCTATTTTTGTTAAGTCGTCAACATCGCTGAAGTCTACTCCCTGATGTGGATCGTCTGAGCCTTCCACAGGTGGAAGGAAGGGATTGGATATCATATCTAATAAATCAGAGATTTCTTTTCCTTCAATTGGAGACGAAATCATAGGTAAGTTAGGAGTTTCAGTCACCTCTACGGTTCCCGTTATCTGTTGAATCTCTTCTGTTGAGGGAACAACTAGCGTGAGGAGTGGTGGCTTTGTTTCAGATAACAAAGTAGGTGAGAATTCTGAGGGCTTCAAATTAGTAGTCTCAGATTGCACTGTAGAATTACAGGCAGTAAGGAAGAATAGTAAATGTAGAAATAAGAAACAAGTTAACTTCATTAGACACCAATTGTTAAAGCAAAATAAAAAAATTATTAAAGTTAATATTTATCAGATGTTCATTGTACAAAAATAAATAAAACCTAAACCAATCATAAACAATTCTCTTATAAACTCGCGATATACTCAATAAAAAATCAAGGATTGAAAAAGATAATGAAAAAATTTCTTATTATTTTATTGATTATTCTTGTCGCATTTGGAAGTTCTATTTTTGGAGCATTCGCCGGAGTCGTTTTAACTACAAATTATATTCGAAATCAACAATCCCCTTCTTCTGCATTGAATGAAACACTTAACACTCCAACTCCAAGGTCAATTGAAATCAGCAATACGGAAATCTAAACAACATTTACAGATGTCGTTAATGAAGTAGAACCTGCTGTTGTCACAGTAATGGGTACAATAAGTGGCGTACAAACATTTTTTGGTTACACCTCAGACCAGGAAGTCAGTGGTAGTGGTGTTATTGTATCGGAAAAGGGGTTCATTGTCACAAACAATCATGTTATTGAAGGTGCTGATTCAATCTCGGTGATTTTTAATGATGGAACAGAAAAAGAGGCATTATTAATTAATAAAGATGTTTTTGCTGATCTGGCAATTTTAAAAGTAGATGGCGCAATGCCGGGTGTGGCAACCATTGGTAATTCCGATTTATTACAACCCGGTGAAACAGTCATTGCGATTGGTTCACCGTTAGGCACTTTTCGCAATTCAGTAACTGTAGGTGTCATCAGCGCAACCGGGCGAACCCTAGATACTGGATTTGGGTACACAATGGAAAATCTCATCCAGACTGATGCAGCGATTAACTCAGGCAACTCCGGAGGACCTTTGGTAAATTTGGCCGGAGAAATCATTGGAATAAATACACTTGTAATTCGTGGAGGAAACACATCAACATCTGCAGAAGCGTTAGGATTTGCAATTCCATCCAATACTGTTCAAATGATAAGCAATCAAATCATCCAAACCGGATATTTTTCACGGCCATCATTTGGTGCAGAATACCAAAATATCACACCCAGGATAGCTGCCAGATACCAACTTCCATCCGATTATGGTGTCTACATCACAAATGTAGAATCTGGTAGCCCGGCCTTACAAGCAGGTTTGCAGATTGGAGACATCATAATCAAAATTAATGATGATGAAATTAACGAAACTAATTCTTTTATTAATGTTCTTTTCAAATATAGACCACAAGATACTGTTTCGCTAACATTTATCAGGGAAAATGAAACCCGAATTACAGAAATTACTTTGGGTGAGACTATTTATCAATAAATTAAATCAAAAAACCGGTGAACATATGAATGTTCACCGGTTCATTTATTTTAGCTTTTTTTAAGCAACATATCTAATAATGCGCGGGCTGATTCTTCCGGGCCGGAATATTCTTTTCCGGAAATACCGAGTTGGGTTCTCATTTCACCTACAAAAATATCTTTTTGAAAAAAATGGTCAAAATATTTTTGCGCAATTTCTTCATGCAAGTCGCGATATTGCGGTGGACCAAATATATTAGCAAAGTAAGAATGGGTCAGTCCAGTGGTTGTGGTTGTCCCTTTACTCATCACTGCTCCGGAGCGAAAGACATCTAGAGCGATTTCTGAATTCTTGAATTGCTCGATCACCGGATGATCCTGGTCAACAGAATCATAATTATTTGCATAAAGGATGAAATCAATATCAAACCCTTTAATCACATTTTTATACTTTGTTACGGGAAGAACGACCCTGGCATTGACCTGATCCGGATTCATGATGATAGTTCTGTCAATTTGTCCAAGAGCATACCCTTTTTGTAGATCATCCAGTCGAACAAAAGCACCAATCTCTGTGCCATAACCGATTACTCTTCCATCCGGCGTAATTTCAATTGACCCCATATCATCGGCAACTATCGTTATTTCTTCAACCTGATTTTCAATGATTCCACGTAATGCTTCCAATGTTTCAGATTTTCCTGCACCACTATCTCCAATTAGAACCACATTTGCGGGACCTGAATTTCGTAAATCAATGCGGAACATCGCTCCATGGAAGGGCATTCTTCCCAATTTCATCATTTTAATGTTATGCAAAGTCAGGATCATTTTCTTAAGATAACCAAAATAACCATATTCCTTTCGGAAAGGAACTGATCCAACCAACAAATCATTTTCCAGGTCATCAAAAAAGATCGTATCCTGCTCCTGATTGGCTTTTTCTTCTGTACTTGGAATACCAAACATGAAAATTGCATCCGGTTTCTTTTTTAAATCATCATCTTCAGCCAATTCAAAGAGATTGCTTAATGAAAATCCCATTTCAAAAAATGACATCGAAAAATAGACGTTGATAATTAATGATCCAACTTTAGCCGGGTAACACAACCACTCTTTAGGATTTATTTCCAAGCTTTCCAATGGGTTTTTTCCTACCCGAGTAAATGTACCGCTGCGTTTGTTGGTCGGCGAATTGTAAATCATTGGTGGGTAAATTAACACCTGTCTCGCAACCAGTATTTTGTTTAAATTTTCATAAATTGGAGCAATGTAAGGTACTTTTTCTGGCAACGCGATGGCAGCCATTTCAGCTCCCGCACTCACCTGTCGATATACGCGAGGATGATTGCCGGTAATATTCTCCAATATGTCGCGCTGGGCAGACCGGACGACATGCATCAATCGTTCCACAGTGTCATTAAATGTACGATACGGTCTTTTATCCAGGCGATCTCCAATTGAATCACAGATGATCAGGCGATGTAATCCTCGCCAAAAGTTATACAATTCTTCAACAAAATCACTTAATAATTCAATATCGTCAAAAAAAGTTTCACTCTCAGGAATTAATAATTTCGCTTGTCCGGCAGGCAATTTAGAAAGCATTACCAGTGTTTTTTGCATTGTCTGTAATTCCTGGGTAGTTACCTTTTCTTCATTTTTAAAGACACGTAATAATCTGGATTGTTTTCGAAACAAACTGCGAACATATTTGGATAACAAATCCATGAAAATCTCACTTGAAATTAACTCTTCTACTGTGTCACATACACGGTTACGAATTCGAATGACAAGTTTATCTCCATAAAATTGATAAGACCCGTTTTCCATATTTTTTTACTCCAATAATCTAATTTTTACTATCAATCATTGCTTCCAGCATTTCAGTCGTCAATGATTTTGGTCTTTCAATAGGTTTCATTAATGCTCTTGCCCAGACGATATGCGCAGTCAGTCCCAAAATTCTGCTGATTCCAAACAGAACAGTATAAAAATCAAATTGGGTAACTCCGTAATGATATTGTAATGCGCCATTAATTGCATCAACATTCGGCCAGGGGTTACTCACTTTTCCATATTCAATCAGGATTGGTGGTAAGGTCTTATATACCATTTCAACTAATTGAATCAAAACATCCTGTTCTATGTTTTCGTTGGCAAATTCAAGTTGCGCTGTAAACCTAGGATCGGTTGTTCGTAAAACTGCGTGACCGTACCCGGGAATCAGATTACCCTTATTAATTTGATCCCGTAAATAGCATTCCAGATCCTTCTGATCCGGTAATCCTCCAAAATGATCTCTGGTTTCAACCAGCCATTTAAGGCATTCCTGGTTAGCTAGTCCGTGTAATGGTCCTGCTAAACCATTCATGCCTGCAACACAAGATAAGTAAACGTCTGAAAGAGCTGAACTCACCAGATGTGTGGCATGTGCACTCACATTCGCACCTTCATGATCCGAGTGCAGAAAAAAGAAAAGCCGGCAAACATCATAATAATCCTGGTCTTTATACCGGTCGATCATGTGACCAAAATTGGCACTCCAATCTAACTCGGGATTTGGTGGAACATAAATGCCATCCTGGTACTTCAAATTGTAAATAAAAGCTGCTAAGCCAGGCAATTTTGCGGTTAAATTAATTGCATCTTCAAGGTAATAACGCCAATATTCCTGTTTATTAACCCCGATTTCATAGTTTTTCGCAAATAAAGATTCTCTTTGCAATGCCATGATCCCCATCGATAAAAGTGTCATCGGATGCGTATCTGAAGGCATACGTCGGATTGCATTATAGACGTATGTTGGTATCAGGCAACGCTCACGCCACAATTCTTCTACTAATTCAGCTTCCTCTTCAGTTGGGAGCTCATTACACATTAATAGAAAAAAGAGACCTCCTGCCAAAGGCATTTTTGAATCTTTTGCCTTTGGAAGTAATGATAATAATTCGGGAATTGTGTAGCCACGAATTCTAATACCCATGTTTGGATCGACATAAGAAATATCGCTAACCTGAATTTGGACCCCACGAATTCCGGAATAAATTTGAGATACCGTAACATCACATACCTTAAAATCGCCATTATTACGTAATCTACTCACTCTTTCCCGCCATTTTGGTAATTGTGCTTCAATTCGATCTTCGATCAGCTTCATTGAATTCTTCTCCTTCACTATAAGATAAAAATGAATAATTGCATTCCTCCCCAATTAGGACATTGGGTAAGATTTGTTTCTCTAAATTATGATTAGACTTTATTGAGATTGTTTAAATTGGGGATAGTTCGTTCCGATATATCCAAGTTCTAATGAGATTTGTTCTGCGGAATTGAGCACATTTTTGATATGGGTTTGAACTGCAGAAGCTGTAAAACGATTTGAAGGACCAGAAATTGTTAGTGCAGCAACCACTGCCCCTTTATGATCAAAAATCGGGGCAGCTACTCCAGCAGCATCAGCTACCCATTCCCCATTACTGAAAGCGTATCCTTTATTTCGAATAACTTTCAATTCCTCTCTCAATGCCTGCGGATCGATAATCGTATTTTCCGTAAACGGTTTGAATTCTGTTTTCAGAATTATTTCTTCCTGCTTTTTGGTAGGTAAAAATGCCAGTAAGACTTTGCCGGCAGAACCTGCATAAAGGGGTAATCTACGGCCAATTCTTGCAACAATACGCACATTCTGTGCACTTTCCATTCGTTCAATACAAAGTCGTTCATCATTATCTAAAATGTAAAGACTGATGGTTTCTTTTGATTGTAATAAAAGCTGATTGATAAAAGGAAATGCTACATTTCGTATATCAAGGTTTGCGGAATATATTTCTGCCCATCGTAAAGATTTGGGTCCTATGGTGTAGGCTTTTGTGATTCCATTTTGTGAGAGCACACCCCAATTTTTCATTGCCACCATTAATCGGCCACAAACACTGCTGGAAAGGTTAGTCATGCGGGCAACTTCCCTTACGCCCAACTCATAATCTTCCAGTGAAAAGCAATCTAGTATTTGAAATGCGCGATCAAGTGTTTGAATTTTTTCGGTGTCCATGGTGTGCCACTTTACGGGACAGCGTCCCAATAATATTATAAGATTATAGAGATGTGATGCTTTTATGTCAAGTAGCAATTTAGTTTTTATTTAAGTAATATGTAGTTTATTACGCACTTAGGATGGAAATTATGATTCAAGAAACAAATCGCGAACAAATCATCACAATTGATCAGGAAAAACTAATTGTTCCGAATTTTCCAACCATACCAGTCATTCCCGGAGATGGAATTGGACCTGAAGTATGGAAAGCATCGGAGAAGGTCATCAATACTGCCTTATCAATTGCATATCGTGGACAAAGAAGTATTTATTGGAAAGAAGTATTAGCCGGAGAAAAAGCATTCAAAGATACCGGATCCTGGCTACCTGAACAGACGCTTTCTGATTTTCGAAAATATATCGTTGGAATCAAAGGTCCCCTCACCACACCTGTTGGTGGAGGAATTCGATCTTTAAATGTCGCATTGCGCAAGGATCTGGATCTATATGTTTGTTTACGCCCAGTACGTTGGTTTAAAGGTATTTCAGCTCCTGTCCTGCATCCGGAATACGTGGACATCACGATTTTTCGCGAAAATACAGAAGATGTGTATAGCGGGATTGAATTTGCTCCTAACGCACCCGAAACGAAACTTTTTTTGGAACTTCTTGAACAAAACTTTCCGAAAGAAAATCAAAAAATTCGATTTCAGGAAAATGTTGGTTTGGCAATCAAACCGATTTCCAAAGCCGGAAGTGAAAGAATAGTACGCGCTGCTGTTGAATTTGCGCTCAAATACAATAAAAAAACAATTACCCTGGTTCATAAAGGTAATATTATGAAATTTACCGAAGGTGCCTTTTTAGAATGGGGTTATGAAACCATCGAACAGAACTTTGGTGCTTCTGTTTATACTGCCAGACAATGGCAATTATGTAAAAAGAATGAAGGCGAGGAAATTGCCAATCAGAAAAAAAAGGTGGAATTAAGTTCCGGAAAAATTTGGGTGAATGATATCATCACGGATGCAGCATTCCAACAAGTGCTCCTTTATCCTCAGGAATTTGATTTACTGGTGACCACGAACCTAAATGGTGATTACTTATCAGATGCATTGGCAGCCCAAGTAGGCGGGATCGGTATTGCTCCTGGAGCAAATATTAATTACAAAAGCGGAGTGGCAATATTTGAAGCTACCCATGGAACTGCGCCAACAATCGCAGGTAAGAATTTGGCAAACCCCTCATCTTTGATTCTTTCCGCCGAAATGTTATTAAGGTATATCGGATGGGAAAGACCGGCCAATTTGATGATTGCTGGATTGGAATCTACGATTGAAAAAAAATATCTTACTGCGGATTTATCCGGATTTGTTGAAAATGCAAGGCAAGTTGGAACGGATGAATTTGCCGATCTGATTTGTGCAGCGATGCACGAATTCTAAAGATAGGAGAAAAAATCATGGCAGGTCTCTCAAATGCGAAATCAAATTTAAGAATAAACAACAAGGATTATTTTTTTTATAACATAAAAAAACTTCCTGATATGCCACCAAACTTCTGGACCAGACTTCCTTTTGCAATTCGTATACTATTAGAAGGCATTATTCGAAATATTGATGAGCATAATGTTACAGTTGAGGATGCAAAATATTTGGCCACCTGGGAAGCAAACGAAAATCAACGCAAATCGATCCCCTTTTTCCCCGGACGCATTGTGTTACAGGATTTTACAGGTGTGCCTGTCATGAATGATCTCGCCGCAATGAGATCCGCGTTAGCTAAACTGGGAGAAGACCCATTAAAAGTTAATCCGATTATCCCTGTAGATTTGGTCATTGATCATTCGGTTATGGTGGATAGCTATGCGAATAATAGCTCCCTCGCAATAAATGCAAACCTCGAATTCGAAAGAAACCATGAACGATACGAGTTTTTTAAATGGTGTGAACAATCATTTTTGAATTTTAGGGTCGTGCCCCCTGCGACTGGGATCGTTCATCAGGTAAATCTGGAGTATTTATCAAAATCTGTTTTAATAAGCGATCAAAATGGTGAAACAGTCGTCTATCCGGACACATTGGTTGGTACAGATTCACACACCACAATGATCAATGGCTTGGGTGTCGTTGGCTGGGGAGTCGGTGGTATAGAAGCAGTTGCCGCCATGATGGGGCAACCTTTAGAAATCTTAGCCCCAGATGTAATCGGAATTAAGCTAAGCGGAAAACTACCCGAAGGCACCACACCTACCGATCTTACATTGACAATCATTCAAATGCTCAGGAAGCGCGGTGTTGTTGACAAGTTTATTGAATTCTTTGGTGATGGTTTGGACAATCTTGCTGTGACTGACCGTGCTATGATCGCGAATATGACACCGGAATGTGGTGCAACAATGATTTATTTCCCGGTAGACAAGAAAACTTTAGATTATCTGAGATTAACCGGGAAACCAAAAGATCATGTGGATCTCGTTGAGGCTTATTATAAAAACCAGGGTTTATTCCGGGACATTAATTCAAACCAGCCTGCTTACACAGAAGTTATGGAAGTTGATCTTGGGTCAATAGAACCCAGCCTGGCTGGACCAAAACGCCCACAGGATCGCGTCAGGCTGAGCGAAATTAAAGAAAGTTTCCTTGCGAGCTTGAGTCGTGCAAAAAATCAAAATGGATTCGGTCTGACACCTGAGCAAATTACTAAAAAAGTCAGTTTTTCGATCGAAAATGAACAATATTTTCTTGAACCTGGCTTTACCGCAATTGCTGCGATTACTTCCTGTACGAATACATCTAATCCATTTGTCATGATTGCTGCTGGATTACTGGCGAAAAAAGCAGTTAAAAAAGGATTAAAGGTCCCAAAATATGTCAAAACCAGCCTCGCGCCAGGATCACGTGTGGTTACCGAGTATCTAAACAAAAGCGGGTTAACAGAATACCTTGAGAAATTGGGATTCCATACAGTAGGTTATGGATGCACTACATGTATTGGAAATAGCGGTCCATTGGCAGAACCAATTGTTCGTTTGATCGAAAATGAAAAATTGTTGGCAAGTGCTGTTTTATCCGGTAATCGAAATTTTGAAGGCAGAATTAATCCTTATACGCTTGCTAATTATTTGGCATCTCCACCATTGGTAGTTGCCTTTGCACTAGCTGGAACAGTCAATATTAATCTTTCAAAAGATCCAATTGGGTTCGATCCTCAGGGGAAACCGGTTCATCTGAAAGATATTTGGCCAAGTTCATTCGAGGTTCAAGAAATAATTAATTCGACGATTGGACCTGAACTTTTTGAAAAAAGCTACCAGAATATTTATTCCGGCAATTCAAGTTGGAACGCAACCCCGATAGAAAAAAGCAGTTTATACCACTGGAAGGATGTATCCACATATTTGAAGGAACCTCCATTTTTCAAAGGAATTTCTTCCAGACGATTTATAAATGAAATAAATGATGCACGAGTCTTACTTTTATTAGGAGATTCGATTACAACCGATCACATTTCCCCGGCAGGTTCGATTTCATTAAGAAGTCCAGCAGGCAGATATCTTTCAAGTCACAATACAGAAGTGCAGGATTTTAACTCTTATGGTTCGCGCCGGGGTAATGATCAAATAATGGCGAGAGGAACCTTTGCAAACATTCGTATAAAAAACCTTTTATTGCCTGGAACAGAAGGTGGAGTAACAGTTTTCCGCCCAACCGGTGAACAAATGGATGTATTTTCAGCTGCCACTGCGTATCAAAATGATGGGATCCCATTAATCATTATCGCAGGAAAAGAATATGGAACGGGGTCTTCACGCGATTGGGCTGCAAAAGGTCCACTTCTCTTAGGTGTCAA
>CAZPIM010000023.1:0-36157 GCA_964586385.1 uncultured Anaerolineaceae bacterium | reverse complement strand
ACCGCCACCTGTACTGTGCCCCCGGAGGGATTCGAACCCCCAACCCGCTGATTCGAAGTCAGTCACTCTGTCCATTGAGCTACGAGGGCGTTTGTCCCGCAAATTATACCGCATTTCAATTTAGTAAGCCAGAATCTACTTTTTTACACCTATTCTTGCTCTTTCTTTCAATAATGCAATGTGTCGCCCCAACGTTCTATGCTACACTGAATGCGGAATTGGTTGCACATTAACAGCCGTACGATAAAGGCAAACCCGGTGAAAACCGGGGACGCAAAGCTATGGGTCTAAAGTCACCTTATCGGTGTCCATGACTGCCAGGCCGCCGAACACGTTTCTGTTTTCCCCTTTGGGGTGTATTTTCTCGTCTGGGCGGACCTGGGATTTTTCCCGGGTCTTTTTGTTCCAGCGCGTACAGCCGTTATGAAGTTGCCATCCTATCTTATTCCAAACAAGGATGAATTTTGGCATGTGGATCTTTCGCTCATGTCAGAAAACGCATAATGGTCCTATTAACGACTATGCCTCTCATTCATGTTTTGGTGCAAAATGAGGGGTCGTTTTCATGAAAAGATTGAATGGTTTTATTCTCGTAGTACTGATGCTAACTGTGTTTGGAAACCGATCAATTAGTACTGCCCAGGCGAAATCTTTACAATCCGTAAACCGTGGCGATGCAATTGACCCAACTGAATATCTGGTTTTTATGCCATTATTGTTTAATAATGCGTCAACCCAACCTTCCGAAGAAGAACAAATTGAAAATCTTCTGGAAAATCAAATAAATGGAAATGCAGAGCAGGTGGTTGGAGTAATTGTTGAGGGAATGTTTGTTTCTCCGGTCTTGCAACAACCGGAATCTGACACAAAATGGATCAGTAATACAGAAAATACGCTAACCTCATTACAAAATGCCAGATTAACCGGGGATATCGGTCTGGCAGCGCACAGTCATCAAGCCGGTGCAAAATTCTTTGATCTGGCTGTAGACCAGACAATCCTTATCGTCATGGGTGATGGTGCATTCCTGCTTTACCGGGTTGATTCAATTTTACAATTTCAAGCCGTTGAACCGGAAAATCCTGAATCTGCTTATATCCACCCCACCACCAGCGAAATCCTGACCCCGACCGAGTTGGAACAGTATTTATACGACGGATCCGGTCGACTTGCATTTCATACCGACATATCCAAAGAAGGAATCGCCCATTGGGGAGTCCTGGTTATCATAGCCGATTTAATAACGGATTAAGCAGGATAAGAATCGTTTCTCCCATCAATTAACCTTTCAAAAATGAAAAGTTTACTCAAGTCTGCCTTACAGGAACGTCAACAGTTTCAACCTTGATTAATGGTATCCTAAGGACAGAGAAAAAAGCAAAAAAGCTCATTAAAAAACGGATCGACAAAGGCAAACCCGGTGAAAATCGGGGACGCAAAGCCATGGGTCTAATGATCTCTCGCTCAAGAGACTATGATCGCCAGGCTGCCGAAACCTGCTTATCTTAACAAAAGAATACAGCCGGTTTCTGGTGCACAAAATTATTTTTCAGGTTTTGGGGCATAAGGGCATCAAATATGAAACGACTGTATTATTCTTTATTTCTAATTTCTATAATTTTAGGTTTATTCCTGAGTGGCAGCAAACCTGTCGAGGCATTTAATCCGACGGTTGAACTGAAAGCTTCAAGGTCTGTGATTGTTTCTGATCTGGAAGATTACCGTTTTTATTTAAATTATTTACGTAAAGCAACTGCTTCGCAAACCAATCCTGCAACAACGGACAGCAAATTGCGTAATTTTATTCATGAAGTCAACACCGGTCGCGATGCTGTAGCTGGTGTTTATGTCCGCGATGTTTTGGCAATGCCAGTACTGCAGCAACCTTCCGGTAATGCTGGTTGGGTAAGTGAAAGCGAAAATGCAATTACACAATTCGGGTTGGCAAATCAATTTAATACAACCGGGTTACTCGCTCATAATACTCATGCCGGTGCCGAGTTCTTCGATCTGAATGTTGGTCAGATTGTGATTGTGGTAAAAGGAAATGGTGAAACCAGCAAATATCGGATTGATTCGGTACATGAATACCAGGCTCTGCAACCCACCAATCCGTACAGTAATTTTGTTGATCTCAATACAAACCAAACCCTAACCGCCACTGATTTGTTTTACAAAGTTTATACCGGATCACATCACCTTACTTTCCAAACCTGTATTGAAAAAGATGGTGAATTATCGTGGGGACGTTTGTTTGTTATTGCAAGCCCGCTTGAATCATAATTTTTTTTAGCTATTTTTGTTTATGCCCTCCCCATAACGCAACCGCGCGCTTGAGCGAGCGCGCGGTTTGTGTTTAAGTTAAGAATGAAAAAAGATAAATTTACCGAATCAACATGACGGCTTGAGAAGCCCACTCAAAAATCAAACCAGGGAAGATGGCTAAAATAACAACTGCCAGGGCTGAAACTGCTAAAACCAAACCCACCCAATGATTGATATGTAATGTGCGATCACCAGGTTTCATGAACATATATACGATAACACGTAAATAATAATAAGCCGAAACGACGGATGTCAACAGACCAATTAATGCCAATCCCAGATTTCCGGCTTGTACTGCTGTGCGGAAAAGATAGAATTTTCCCCAAAAACCCATCGTCAAAGGCACTCCGGCGAACGAAAGCATAAAAACAAGCATCGCCGCACCAACCCAGGGATATCGCTTCCCCAATCCAGATAAATCTTCCAGCATTAGACCCTGTCCATAATCCTTTTCCATGGCAATGACCAATGCCCAGGCTCCAAAACTGGTTAAGCCATACGCAACAAGGTAAAACAAAGCGGATGAAACACTGTTTCCAGCTACTTCACCATTTCCATAACCTACAAATGACATCAAAATATACCCGGCATGTGCAATGGATGAATACGCTAACAACCGTTTCAAATTATTTTGAGCCAAAGCAACAACATTACCAACTATCATAGTTAGGGCAGCCATTACCCACAGGATTGGTGTAAGCTTATCTGCCATACCCGGGAATAAAACCAGAAAAACGCGTATTAAAACCGCAAAACCGGCAGCCTTGACTGCTACAGACATAAAAGCGGAAATAGAAGAAGGCGCTCCCTGATATACATCCGGAGTCCACATTTGAAATGGAACTGCTGCAACTTTGAAACCGAAACCAACCAGTAGCAAAGCCGCTCCAATAACGAATAAAATAAGATTCGCTGTACCAGCATTCAGTGAAGAGACAATACCCGGGAAATCAATTGCACTGGTTGCGCCAAAAATCATCGCTGTACCATACAGGATAAATCCGGAAGCAAATGCACCCAGCATAAAGTACTTTAATGCTGCTTCTTCTGATTCTGTCCGATTTCTGGCAAATCCAGCCAGGATATACATGGGAATGGATAATAATTCCAGGGAAAGGAAAACCATTAATAAATTGTATGATTGTGCCATCAGCATCATGCCAGCGATACTGAAAAGAATCAATACATAATACTCACCGTGTTCGATATTCATTCTTTTCAAATAATCGTAAGCCAGAGCGATAGCGGTAATGCCACTGGCAAGTATTACAACATGCAGGAAAGAGGCAAAGCCATCCAGGACGACCATTTGATTGAAAGCAAAACTGGTTTGGCCACGGCTTGCCAATGTAACACCTAAAGCAGCAGACAAGCCAAGCACAGCAAGTACCGCGGTAATACCTTTTCGATTTCGAGGTATCCAAAGATCAATCATCAGCAGCAATACTGCCCAGGTTACAATGATCAAAACCGGTAAAATCGTCAACAAGTCACTCATTTGGGTCATAAACACGCTCCACTAGTGAAGTACCATTGCAGCCGATTGAACCAGTTGTACCAACTGTTCAACTGCAGGATTAATCAAATCAAAGAAAGGTTTTGGGAAGATTCCAATCCAAAAGATCAAAACAATCAGAGGTACCATGATGATGATTTCCCGAATAGATAAGTCTTTTAATGACTTGTTCTCTTCTACATTCACCGGACCAAGGAAGATTTTTTCAAACATTTTTAGCATGTAAATCGCAGCAATTATCACACCGATTGTAGCTACACCAGCAAACCAGGGACTTCCCAGCGCGATTGACCCAAAAGCTCCAACCAATATGGTGAATTCTCCAACAAATCCATTCAGAGCTGGTAATCCCATGGATGAGAGGGTAACAACCATCGTAATACCGGCATAAACCGGCATAATTTTCCACAGACCACCAAATGCGTCTAATTCGCGCGTGTGGCGTCTTTCATAGATCATGCCTACCAACAAGAACAAAGCTCCGGTACTGATACCATGGTTAACCATTTGCAAAACCGCACCGGAAATGCCTTCGCTATTTAGGGCAAAAATTCCGAGCATAACAAATCCAAGATGAGCAACGGAAGAGTAAGCGACCAGCTTTTTCACATCTTTTTGTGCAAATGCAACAGCGCCACCATAGATGATGCCGATTACGGCAAGGATTGCCATAATGGGAGCAGCCTGAACACTGGCTTGTGGAAATAGTGGTAAATTGAAACGTAAGAAGCCATATGCACCCATTTTCAGTAAAACGCCAGCCAAAATGACAGAACCGGCCGTTGGTGCTTCAACATGAGCATCCGGCAGCCAGGTATGTAAGGGGAATATCGGGACTTTAATTGCAAATGCAATCCCAAACGCCAAAAACAGCAGCATTTCTACTCCGGCGAATAATGCCCGGTTGGCAATTAATTCAGGTTGTGAGAAAGAACCTGCTTGCAATCCCAAATAAAGAATTGCCAGCAGCATTAAAATAGATCCTGCCATGGTAAACAAGAAAAATTTAACCGCAGCATAAATGCGACGTTTTCCACCCCAAATACCAATCAAGAAATACATAGGGATGAGCGTGAATTCCCAGAATATATAGAATAAAACCAGATCGAGTGCAAGGAAAACTCCCAACATGCCAATTTCCAAAAGCAAGAAGAAAATTAAAAAGCCTTTGACCTGCTCTTCAATTGCCTTCCAGGTAGACAAAATGGAAATTGGGGTTAAGAATGTTGTCAAAAGCACCATTAGTATGCTTAATCCATCCACACCCAGGTAGAATTCGATCGGTACACCGGCTAACCGGAACCAGGGAAATTGTATTGCCAGGTTTGTGGTTAAGGTCGGATCAAACTTCGATAACACCCATAAAGAAATTCCAAACGTAATCAACGAAGTTATCAACGCTGTCCAACGCATGGCATTTTTTTGATGGGGTGCCATTAAGACGAGCACGAGCACACCTACCAGTGGGAAAAAGGTCATTAACACTAATTCCATATCCCGCCCTCATTCATTTCTACTAAATATCTAAGATTAATTCGCATGCCAGCCCCCTAAACCCGGAATAACAAATAAGCTAAAATCGCCACAATACCAACAACAACGGAAAGGGCGTAGGTACGTGCATAACCCGTTTGCAACTTACGCAGCCACATCGCGAAAGAAGTAACCAACGCTCCCATACCGTTTACTATGCCATCGATTAAACCTTGATCCAATGGTTTAGCTAAGAAATCCGCTGCTTTTGAATATGGCGTGATAATCATAACCTGATAGAGTTCATCAACCTTGAATTTATTATTCATCGCCCGGAATACACCACCCAAAGATTTAGCTAAAGGATCAACGTCTTTTGCATCAACCAAAGGTGTTCGACCATATACCAGCCAGGAAAAGAGAATAGCAACCAGGGCAACCAGAAGGGAACCGACTGCGATTGGAATTGCAAATACAGCTTCGTGAGGGACTTGTACTGTATGTTCAAGCCAATGCTCAAGTGTCATCAAACCGGGGAAATTCAAGCCACCACCAAAAACAGATAGAATTGCTAATATGATTAAAGGAACCGTCACCAAAGCTGTACTTTCTTCAGCATGACCGGCTGCATCGCTGCGCGGTTTGCCAAAGAAAACCATCCAGATTTGACGGCCCATATAAAATGCGGTTAAAAATGCAGCCGAAATAAGAATGACAAATACGATTTTATTGGTTTCATTTGCAGCAGCTAAAATTTCATCTTTAGAGAAAAATCCAGCAAATGGAGCAATACCGGCTAACGCAAGAGTACCAGTCAAATAAACCCAAAATGTAACTGGCATTTTCCTTCTTAAACCGCCCATGTTACGCATATCTTGCGGGTCCGGATGCTCTCCATGACCATGATGATTTGCTTCCAGACCTTTCTCCATGCCCAGGATCACTGAGCCGGCAGATAGGAATAATAAAGCTTTGAAAAATGCATGCGTAACCAGATGAAACATGGCTGCTACTTCTGCACCCATTCCCACAGCAGCAACCATAAAACCTAATTGACTGATGGTGGAATACGCAAGGACTTTTTTGATATCAAATTGTGCAACAGCAATTAATGCAGCAAAAATTGCTGTTAATGCTCCCACCCACATGACCACTTCTGCAGCAAGCGGGGCTTCCAAATAAAGCGCTTGTGAGCGGGTCATCAGATAAACACCTGCTGTAACCATTGTTGCTGCATGAATCAATGCTGAAACAGGTGTTGGACCAGCCATTGCATCTGGCAACCATACATACAGCGGAATTTGAGCAGATTTTCCCGTGACACCTAAAAGCATAAATAAGGTTATCGCCACCAGTACGCCAGGTTGACTGGCAGCAATTTGCGGAACCTGGGAAAATACGTTCGTAAAATCCAGCGACCCAAAGTTCCAGAATATCAGGAAAATGGCAATTAAGAGGCCAAAATCACCGACCCGGTTTACTGTAAATGCTTTTTTAGCTGCAAGGGAGTTCCCAATACCACCCTCGCCTTTTTCAAACCAAAAACCGATCAACAGATAAGAACACAGACCAACACCTTCCCAACCGACAAATAGCATTAGGAAATTATCTGCTGTGACCAGGATCATCATAGCGGCGATAAAAAGATTCATAAAAATGAAGAAACGGCGGAACCGGCTAACATCACCTTGGTGCCGAACATCCTCATGCATATAACCAATTGCGTAAATGTGGATTAATGTACCAACACCACTTACGACCAGCATCATGACAACAGAGAGAGTGTCTACCCGGAAAGACCAATTAAGATCCAGGTTACCAACCGAAATCCATTGCATAAACGGAATACTGTATCCTTCAGGATGGC
This sequence comes from uncultured Anaerolineaceae bacterium, assembly GCA_964586385.1. Lineage (GTDB taxonomy): Bacteria > Chloroflexota > Anaerolineae > Anaerolineales > Anaerolineaceae > UBA6170. The sequence continues at coordinate 28,976 of CAZPIM010000023.1, read as the reverse complement.
TTTGTAATGCCAGCATTAAAATCACCGAAATAACGAAGGAACCCCCGGTAGCCAGACTGGCAATTGCACCGATACCTTTTTCACCCAATCGTTTTCCAATTAGCCAGTTCAACAAAATACCAATGACCGGCAGGAATACAACCAGGGGGATCAATAAAAATTGTGGATCCATACTTGTTGTTTCATGAAAAAGCATACCTATCTCCTGCTAGCCTTTCAGGCTGTTCATTTGATCAATATCAATACTATGCTTGTTGCGGAAGATCGCTACGATTAATGCCAGGCCAACTGCTACTTCAGCAGCCGCAACTGCCATAATAAAGAAAACGAAGATTTGACCGCTCAAAATCTGATAGTGATTGGCATAAGTCACAAACACCAGATTTGCTGCATTGAACATTAATTCAAGCGACATGAACATCACCAGGGCATTTCGCCGTAATACAACACCAAGGACACCGATGGTAAACATCACAGCTGATAAAACGAGAAAATAACTGATTGGCATTTTCCCTCCCTCTTATTTCTTGCCTTGCGACAATTTAAGAGCAGGGCTACGCTCTGCTTTGGTTAACATGATGACACCCACAGTTGCAGATAACAGGATAAATGCAACCACCTCAAAAGGTAAGGCGTATTGGGTAAACAAGACCATGCCAATATTTTTAGGACTGGCAAAATCCTGGGTCAAAATGGTCATTGGACTGATACTTTGATTGCGAAACACAACGAATAAAACGATTTCGACAACAAAAACAAGCCCTAAGACAACAGCTATTAATCTGTGATTTTTCAATGGCTCTTGCCCGGATAGTTTTTCTGCCCCCAAAAGTGCAATCACAAACAGGAACAAAACCATAATCGCGCCGGCGTAAACTGTTATTTGCGTGAATGCAATAAAAGGTGCCCCTAGTGCGAGGTACAAAACCGCAATTGTCGCAAAATTCAACACCAGAAATAGCGCTGAGTAAATGGCATTGCGATTGACCAACATGGCTATGGCCGAAGAAACTGCAATGATCGCCAGAAATGAATAAAAAATAATTCCAATCACGCTCATACTGATTGCCTCCTAATCCGTTGGATCTTTCATGACAGGAACGGATTTAGTAAATTTTCCTGGTTCTGTTTTTTGTGGTGTAGTTTCCACATCTCCGGATACGGATTCCAACAAAACATCTTTTGTGTAAATTGAAGAATAGCGGTCAGTAAACGAGATTTCATATTGATCACCTAAAACGATCGCTTCCGTAGGGCAAGCATCTTCACAAAAACCACAAAAGATACATCGCAGCATGTTGATTTCATATGTAGAGGCATAGCGTTCACCAGGCGAGAATCGTTTTTCGTCTGTATTCTCTGACGCTTCGACAAAAATTGCATCAGAAGGGCAGGCAGCAGCGCATAATGCACAGCCAATACATTTCTCTAAACCGTTATCATAACGTTTTAGCGTATGTCTTCCTTTAAAGCGGGTTTTGACCGGTCGTTTTTGTTCGGGGTATTGAATAGTGACCGGTTTTTCCAGAGCCAGCTTCAAAGTTGTAAATAAGCCTTTTAACATCTTCCCAGCCTCCTAATTTACCAAAACCACGACAACCGCGGTGACAATGACATTTAACAGGGCTAATGGGAAGAGAATCTTCCAACCCAAAGACATCAAGCGGTCATAGCGAAGCCTTGGCCAAGTTGCTCTCACCCAGATCAGTACACCCAACCAAACAAATATTTTCGCTAATAAATAAAATGGTCCTAACCAAGGCAGTTGATCAACAAAAGGTCCATCAAAACCGCCCAGGAAAAGAGTTGAACCAATCGCAGAAATTGCAATCATTTTGATGTATTCTGCCATAAAGAAGACAGCAAACTTCATACCGGAGTACTCAGCATGATAACCGGCTGTTAATTCCTGTTCAGCTTCCGGCATATCAAATGGTGAGCGGTTAATTTCAGCGATACTGGCAAAAAAGAAGATGATAAAAGCTGCTGGTTGTAAGATGACAAACCACAAGCTGCTTTGCTGGGTGTGGACAATATCAACCAGACTTAATGAACCTGCAACGACTGCAGGACCAACAAACGAAAGACCCAGAGCTAATTCATAGCTAACCATTTGTGCTGTGGCGCGTAAACCACCTAGTAAGGCATATTTATTATTAGATGACCATCCCGCTAAAGTAATGCCATAAACAGATATGGATGTTACAGCCATCAGATAAACAATTCCAACATTGACATCAGAAATGATCAAATCAATTTCACGACCAAATAATCGGATTGGTTCACCCCAGGGCATAACCGCCAGAATGATCAACGCTGGAATAACAGTAATAATCGGAGCAATAAAAAAGATCAACTTATCAGCGTTTGCAGGTGTAAATTCTTCTTTAAAAATCAACTTTACGGCATCAGATACGGGTTGCAATAATCCAAATTTTCCAACCCTATTTGGACCAATGCGCGCCTGTATGCGTGCTAGCCAGCGCCGTTCATAAAGAGTCACATATGCAAATCCAATCGTTAAAAACAGGATTAAGATGAAGGATTTGATGATCCATTCCCAAACTAAAGCAGCATCCATGAATCAGTCTCTCCTTTACACTTCTGGTGTTAAAACCAGACGTTGAACTTGAACAAATACAGGAGCATGGATTGGAAAACCGCTACTTCGCGCCACCAGTGCTACATCTTCTGGCAAATTTTCATCCAATACCACACCACCTTCAATTTCCCAGCCTTGACCGGATATGATAATGCGATCAAATGAACTTAAAGAAAATGATTCAGCTAATTTCGGGTGCATCATCAAGGCTTGAGGTGCCAATCGATTTACTAATAAATCGCTATCCTGCAACATTTGACCATGATCATACAAAGCAGTTACCGGAACTACACGCATCCCACTCGAGATTTCCTGGGTAGGATCTGACATAATCAAAGCACCAAGTGACAGTTCTTCGCCACGTTCAACACCACTCGGATACTGTATACCTAAACCATCTTCATTTTCATAACTCGTGCCGGCGAAGTATAAATCTTCCCTTCCCATCAGCGGCCATTGTTCACTGACTTTCGCTAAAGCAGTAAAAGTGATTCCCTTGTAAGCGGGTATTTTTTCTGCAATTTGTTTCATGATCAAAACCGGGGATGTTTCCTCTAAATGCAGACCTAACTGGCGGGCAATATGTGCAACGATACTTGAATCCGTCCGTGGTCCATCCTGCCTTAACAGGACCGTGTTAAATCTCTGCACGCGACGCTCTGCAGATGTAAAGCTACCTTCGCGTTCAGGTTGCGCTAAAACAGGAAAGACGACATCGGCCAGGCGTGCTGTTTCGGTCATGAATAATTCGAAAACAACCACAAAATCAGTATCTTTTAGTGAATCAGCAAGGATTGGGTCATCGCCGGCAGGATCTGCCCCTGCAATCATTAATACATCCGCTTCCCGTATCGTGCCTTTCAAATTGCGATCAGGATGGAATCCCATATCCCAGGCGCCCTGGGTGTTTGCCTGATCCCAGACGGCTAACAAACCATTATTTTTCTTCCCATAAAAGCCATATTCGACGATTAATCGGGCACAGGCTTTTGCCAGATGCTCACTTCCAATTAATCCAAGCCCATCGCTGCCATAAATGACCACTCCATTTTCAGCATTCACAAATGCTTTTACCGCATCCTGCATAGATGTATTGGGATCAGCACCTTTCATAAATCCTGTCAACGTAGATGCTTCTTCTCCATAGTTGTAGCGTACAACATGACTGGCATATTTTTCGAGACGGGTCGGTCTGGCACCAGCGACAATTAATGTAGCACCACGTTTGACTGCCTGTTTTATTCTTAACCAAAAGAGGGGCGCTTCCTGGTGTAAATCACTTGCGATTACCAGGATAACTGTTTCTTTGCCCATTTCTGCAAAATTTGAACCGGCTCCTAACCCAATCTGCGAAGTCAAATCTCCGCCACTCATGTGGCTGTAAAGAACTGGTTTTCCAAGTTTTAACTGGGTGAGCTGGGCGAAGTTGAATAAATCTTCATTCGCCAATCGACCGCCAACAAGAGAAACCATTCGGGTACTTTCGACCCGTAAACGATCTTCAACCCGTCGGAATGCTTCTTCCCAGGTGGCTGGCACTAAACTTCCATCTTTACGAACATGAGGTTGTGTAATACGACGATCAGAATCAACGAAATGGTAACCGAGACGTCCCTTATCACAGATCCAAATTTCATTGACCTGTTCATTTTGGCGAGGCATGACACGTTTGATGACAGATTTTCCATCACTTAAAGCTTCCCGTCGAATATTCATGGTCAGATTACAACCTACCGGGCACTGGGTACAAATGGAAGATACTTTTTCCATTTCCCATGGTCTTGCACCAAAACGAAAATCGGCAGTGGTTAATGCGCCAACAGGACAAATATCGGTTGTATTGCCGGAGAAGATCGAATCGAAACCGGGCTCCGAAAATGTGCGAATTTCCAAAGAACGACCACGATGGAAGAAATTTATGACCGGATCATCCACAATATCATGCTGGAAGCGCACACAGCGGGCACATTGAATACAGCGTTCGCGATCCAGAAAAATCAACTCGCCCAGTGGTACGTGTTTCGCAAGATGTTTCTTATCAGCATAATCAAAGCGGCTTTCACCGGGACCATGTGCCATTGTCAGATTTTGGAGCGGGCATTCACCACCTTTGTCACAGATCGGGCAATCGAGCGGGTGTGATGTCAATATGAATTCCAACATCCCTTCCCGTCCTTCTTTGGCAATTTGGGTATCGGTTTTTACTACCATTCCATCAGAGACAGGAGTCGTACAAGCAGTTTCCAATTTTGGTCCGAAACTAACTTTCAAACTTCCATCTTCGTTTTTCAAATATTCACCACTAACACGATCACGCATTGGGCGGCCAATTTCTACCAAACACATCCGGCACATGCCAACAGGTTCCATTTTTGGATGATAACAAAATACCGGAATATCCACCCCTACCTTTTTGGCTGCATCCACGATTAATGTTCCAGCAGGTACGTTGACGGTCTGGTTATCTATTATTAAGGACACGAGTTCAGCCATTCATTCAGCTCCTCACATGTTTTTCAAAATCGGGACGGAAGCGATCCACGGCAGATACAACAGCCATGGTCGAAAACTCACCCAATGCACAAAGACATTTTCCCTGCATTTGCAGTGCCACGTCTTTTAATAAATCAACATCGTCGGCATCGCCATTTCCTTTAACAATTCGGCCTGCAATACTATTCATCCAATATGTCCCTTCACGACATGGTGTGCATTTCCCACATGACTCATGCTTGAAGAAATTGACTGTTTTACTCACGAGCCAGGCCATATCGACTGTTTCATCCAATATAATGACCGAAGCGGAGCCTAGTGGTGATTTTAGTCTTTCAAGGCAGGTTTCATACGCCAGGGGAGTATCCAATGTAAAATCATTCGCAACCACAATATCAGAAGACGCGCCGGCAGACATGACTGCTTTCACAGCCCTGTCTTCGATAATTCCACCACCGTATGTATAAATCAAATCGCGATATGTCGTACCGAGCGGTAATTCGTAATTTCCTGGATTCTTAACACATCCGGAAAGGCTAAATATCTTCATACCTGGGCTTTGTTCGGTACCAATTGTTCGATACCAATCCGCACCTTGGTGAAGAATTGGCGGGAGATTGGTCAGCGTTTCCACATTATTGACCAGCGTAGGTTTACCGTACAATCCTTCCACAGCCGGGAAAGGAGGTCGCAATCTGGGTTGACCCATCTTGCCTTCAATCGATTCAAGCAGAGCAGTTTCTTCACCGCAGATATAAGCTCCCGCACCTAAATGGGTAAAAATTCTTAAAGAATAATCACTTCCAAGGATTTTTTCACCTAAGAGCCCCGCCTGTAATAAGTCTTTAATTTTTTCGTCCAAAAAATGAGCCAATTGCCAGAATTCACCACGCAAATATATATAGGCAGTATTCGCCTGAACGGCGTACGAGGCTAACATCAATCCTTCCAGAAACTGAAATGGATTGCTTTCCATAATCTCCCGGTCTTTAAATGTTCCAGGTTCGGATTCGTCTGCATTTGCTACGACATAATGTGGCCAAATATTCGTTGGTAAAAATCCCCATTTCACACCGGTAGGAAAACCAGCACCACCACGACCGCGCAGGCCAGAATTTTTTACTTCAGCGGTTACATCGGCTGGTTTCATGGTTTTTACAGCTTTTTCAAAAGCAGCAAACCCATCTGCCTTACGGTAAACATTTAATTGATCAATATCAGGGACATCCCGATGGCGTAAAAGAATATAATTACCCATGCTTGCCCTCTTTCTCAGCAGCGACCGAAGCTCGAATACCTTCAATGATCTGCATGGTCATTTCTATACTTTGGTTTTCAAAATACTTAATTTCACCGTCTCCCTGAAGTTGAAACATTGGCGCCCGATGACAAGCTGCCAAACATTTTACAGCTTCAACTGAAAACAGACCATCGCTGGTTGTTTCGCCTTCCTGAACTTGCAAAGCTTCACACAGGTTTTTTAAGTAGGATTCAGAACCTCTCAAAGCACAAGGCAAGTCCGTACACACCTGAATTCTGTAACGACCGGCTGGTTCTTCCTGGAAAAGAGAGTAAAATCCCAACACTGCCGAAATATCCGTTTCTGAAACCCCGGTAATTTCTGCAATTTGTGCCAAAGCTTCATGCTGTACATAACCTTTCTCGCGTTGTGCCAGGAATAACAACGGCATGATTGCAGACCGTTTCTGAGTTTCCGGATATCGAGAGAAAATTTCCTGAATTTCTTTTTCGTATTTTTGATAGAGTTCGTTCACCGGTCAGCATCTCCCAGAACAATATCGACAGAACCAATGATTCCAACAACATCAGCGATATATAAACCGCGGGACATCAAAGGCAGAGCCTGTAAATTTACAAAAGAAGGGGTGACCATATGGACACGGTAAGGATATTGAGTACCATTGCTTTCCATGTAGCAACCTAATTCTCCTCGCGGAGATTCTGTCGCTACATAAACATGTCCTTTGGGTGGTTTAAAACCTTCCGTCCAAAGTTTAAAGTGATGAATTAAAGCTTCCATGCTGACGCCAATTTCCGAACGTGGGGGTGGTACATACTTGCGATTGTTGCTGCGCACAGGACCTTTTGGCAATTTGTTAAGAGCCTGTTCGATAATCCTTAATGATTGCGTCATCTCTTCCACGCGAACACGATATCGTGCATAAATATCACCTTCAGGATGGACCGGAATATCAAAGTCATATTTTTCATAACCTGAATATGGTTGTTTTTTGCGTAAATCATGTGAAATGCCGGAAGCGCGTAACACCGGGCCGGATAACCCATACGCCAGACAATCTTCACTGGAAATTACGCCAATTCCTTTGGTACGATCAAGAAAAATCTCATTAAATTTCAGGAGATCTTCATATTCTTTAATTCTCCTGGGCATAGTTTTCAGGAAACTGCGCACAGCGGCTTCAAATTCATCCGGCACATCGCGCCATACACCCCCAGGGCGGATATAGGTGGTCATCATACGCTGGCCACTCACCAGTTCAAATATGTCCAACACCAGCTCACGTTCACGCATACAATATAAGAACATCGAAAGAGCACCGAGATCCATTCCGGATGTTCCCAGCCACAAAAGATGCGAATTGATACGGGTTAATTCCGCGAGAATAACGCGAATTGCCTGGGCTCTTTCCGGAACATCCAGTTCGGCTAATTTTTCTATCGCCAAACAATAGACTAAATTATTCCCGGAAGGATTCATATAATCCTGGCGATCTGTCAACACCTCGGATTGCTGGTAATTTTTGGATTCAATCGTTTTTTCAATTCCGGTATGCAAAAACCCAATATCCGGGATCATATTCACGACAATCTCACCATCCAACTCTAATAACAAACGTAAGACACCATGCGTACTGGGGTGTTGTGGACCCATGTTCAACAACATGGTTTCCCCGGTCATTGCACGATCAGATACAAGGTGTCGTAGTTCTTCAACAGATACTTCACGTATATCAGGCATAATCGATTCTCCCTTTACACCTTGTTAATCTTTCGGTTGTGGTTTGTTTTGCATAATATCTTCATAGTTGAAGGTGAATTGAACTTCTTCGTATCCTAATGGATAATCTTTTCGCAAAGGATGACCAGTCCAATCTTCTGGCATTTCAATTCTGCGCAAATCGGAATGCCCGATAAAAGTGACTCCAAATAGATCATAAACTTCACGTTCTTTCCAATTAGCGCTTGGGAAAACTTTTTCAACCGTATCAATGCTGGGAGAATTCCCATTTAAAGTTGCTCGAACTTGAATACGCACGTTTTCCGGCATGGAGTAAAGTTGGTAGACAACATGAAATCTCGGCGTTTCATTGGGATAATAATCAACAGCAGTAACATCCATCAGGGCATTAAATTGAAAATTGCTCTTTAGTGAATTCATGACCGGGACGATAAATTCAGGTAAAACAATCAAGGAAGTCTCTCCACGAAACTCTTCCACAACCGCATTAAATTGTGATTGGATCGCTTGAACTGTTAGTTTTATGTGCTCACTCATCTTATGCCCAATCCTTCAAACGTTCTTTTTTGACCTTTTCATGTAAGGTTAAAACCCCGTGAATGATCGCTTCAGGCCGTGGTGGACAACCTGCAATATAAATATTTACCGGGAGGATCTCATCGACACCTTGTAAAATGGCGTAATTGTTGAACACACCACCACAGGAAGCACAATCGCCAATGGCTATTACCCACTTCGGTGCTGGCATTTGGTCGTATAACCTTCGGACCACTGGTGCCATTTTACGAGACACCCGACCAGCCACAAACATAAGATCTGATTGCCGCGGACTGGCTCTGTTTAACTCCATGCCGAATCGACTCATATCAAAATTTGCTGCCTGCGCACCCATCATTTCGATTGCACAGCAAGCCAACCCAAATAAAATTGGCCACATTGATCCAGTGCGTGACCAATTTACAACTTGTTCCAGTTTTGCAGTGACGACCCCCATATTTCCAGTTTTTTGTTCTAATCCCATTCAAGTGCTCCTTTCTTCCAGGCGTATAAATGTGCTACCTCTAAAACCAGTACAAAAAGGATCATTAATACCAAGCCGGGCACGCCAATTTGACGGACAACAACTGCCCAGGGAACTAAAAATACTACTTCTATATCAAATAATATGAATAAAACTGCAATAAGGTAATACCGAACTGAAACTCTTCGTTTCGCTGGACCATAGGGTACCATGCCGGATTCATAAGGGGCGCTTTTATGTTGGGAAGGGCGTTTAGGACCGAATAAATATCCTAATCCGATTGCGATAAGACCAATTAAGATGGCTATCAAAAAAATGATCAGCAAAGGCAAATATTTTATTAACATGGCTAATCCTGATTAGTAAGGTCTTTTTTATAAGAGTTAAAGTATATCACACCCAACTTTTGGTGGCAATTTTCACAAATCAATTATAAAAAAATCGCCTGAACCTCTCTGCTTATTAAAGAGTAAACTTCCAAAGTTGCCAGTGTTTTATAATTATTTAATGATTATACAGGTCATTCAACGATAGAATAATGTTATTTCTATTCAGGTAAATTTATTTTTCAAAATACCATTTTCCCTGTCCAATCGTTGACCAAATACAAATTTACCACAAGCATATTTGATCTACAAGTGATTACTGACTGGCTGCTCACCGCAAAGTTTCTACAATTTTAACCATAAGATTTTGGATTACTTTATTTGATAGATCCAAACACCTTCATAAATATAGACCGGTACTACATTTTTACAATTTTCCAATGCTTCCGGTTGCAATGAACCTTTTCGTTCATGAAGATAGATATAGTCAAGTTTTGCACTCTTTACCAACTTGTTAAAAGCATTATCACAGGTATTGATTGAACTGGCTTCGGATACCCACTTTTTCCATTCTTCTTTTTGTTCTGTTTTTCCGAATGCATACAAAGAGGGCATCGCCAATGAAAACCGCTTTAACATCGGCGTAATCCAATAGCCTCCATCCACACCCCGATACGTATTAAATTGCCAGGTGGTCGTATTTGCAAAAAAGCGGGCATCTTGGGGAACATTTTTTTCAATCCATTCCATCGCTAATCTATCGGACTGGTCCGCAAGAATGGTGACAGAATTTAAAATATTTCGGGTTTGCCAACCGCCCCAAATTAACATAGGGATGGCTGTCGCCAAAATCATCAGGCTGGAAAACTTTTTCTTCATCCGAGAAAATAATCTATCTATAAAATTTATCCATCCATTGGCGAAGAGCCAGGATGCAGGAATAAATAAAACAATCGCCATATGATCCGGGCGAAAAGGCCCAAGTTTTAATCCCCATGGAACACTTAATAGAACCATAAGCGTTGCCCATAAAACCAGACTTCTGTCTTTTTTTTGAAACCAGGCAAAAAATAATCCTAAAAATGAAATGCCAAACAACCAGTAATTATGTTTCGGACCAAGTAAATACCAGATATATTGCATCGAATTCTTAAAATCATTCCAATTTGGGATACTGATATTCACAGCAGCTATCGAGATTTGATCATTCAACATGCGCAGCAACCATGGTAATGAAATGACGATCCCAAGCAGAGATCCCAGGCAAAGATTCATTATTCGTTTCGCATCAGTCTTTCTTGAATCCACTTTTTGCCAAAGGAGGGTAAAACTTTTAGCAAGAACGAGGCAACCGACAAACATACCAAAGAACAGTAAGGCCATGTAATGAATCATCGCCAAACCAGTGGTAAAAATGATCAGGCGAAAGAATACTTCCCAGCGAAAGTGGTAATTGACAATTTCAATGCTCGTACCAATGGCTGGTAACATGACTAATAATCCGGTAATTAATGTATATCTTCCCCAGGTAAGGTAATATCCTGGCATTTGAAACGCAAATGCCACCAGAAATGCTGCAAAAATAGCAATTCTGGTATCTTTCCAATATTGTTTTGCCACACGATAAATTCCTAATGCGATCATAGCATTCAAGACCTGCCCTAACCATAAGACCGAATCGACAGGTTTAAGATCAGTAATCGCACTCCACAAGGCAGTAATAATATGAAAACCAAAATGGTAAGTAAATTGAATTGGTAATTCAGGAGCAAGCGTAGCCGGGATTCCTTTTGTATCCAAAATTTTCTGGACGATCAGAACATGATGCACAGAATCGACCCAGGCAGGAAAGGCAAGTGTTCTTGCCTGATAGAAACGCCAAAAGATCATTCCACCTAAAACAATCACCAGACCAATCAGTAACAGAAAATCGCTTTTTCGGATTCGCACATGCTTTTTCAAGAAAGCAGCAATCAAGAACAAAAGGCAGATTGCGTAACAAATAAAAATGAATAACCAGGAAAATTGAAACCCAAAGAAAAAGAAAACCATCCCAGTGATGGCGACAAACGATATGCTTAATCCCAATGAATCTGCAATTCGCTCAATCCAATCACGGCCATCATGATAGGACCAAGCAATCCAAACCAGACCTGGAAAGAAAAGAACGATGAAAGTTGCGACACAGAACAAAACTGTCTGTATCAAACTAAAACTAAAAATCATGGATATCCCGGAGAGGTTGGCACAGGGGTAGATGTCGGTGGCGCAGGGTAACCTGTTGGAATTGGTGTTGGAGTAGGAATAATTGGGGTCGGTGTTCTGGTGGGAGGTATCTGTGTTGGAGATGGGGTGAATGTTGAAGTTGGTGTAAATGTATACGTATTCGTCCTGGTAAAAGTATAGAACGGCGTAAATGTAAATGTAGGTGTGAACGTATTTGTTGGCGTAAATGTAGCAGTTTGAGGGTGATTCGTGCGATTTGGTGTTCTTGTCATACTGGAAGTTGGGGTTTGTGTTTCCGTTTGAATCAATGGCGTTATTGAAGCTGTATTAACAGTAGTTGGCACATTGGTTTGATTTTGATTCGGAGTGCTTGTTGGAGATGGTGATATTCCTGGTAAAGATGTAGACGAAGGTATTACTGAGGCAGTCGGATTGTTGATCGCCACAGTGCTGGTGAAAAGATTCGGAAAAATTGTCGTAGGAGTCATAGCAGCTTGATTTCCCGTACCTGATTGTAATCGGGTTGATTCAGGCAGAAGAAATTCCTGGATGTTTCTGATTACTTCTTCAATTATAAACAAAGGTTGCTGCGAAGTGGATATTTTTCCACCTGGATCCTGTGAATAGTTAGCGTAATTGGATGATCGTAAAGAAATAGGGAATATTTGGTTGCCACCAAACCCCCGTAAAGGGTTCAGAAACCACAAAGCAGTTGCTGACGCAATTAAAATTACGCCAACAACAGATATCATGGGAAATTGCGGTTTTTTATTCATGGTTTGCCAATACTTTATTCATTGGCTTAATGTGCAATTATGATGCCAAAGAAATTAACTGGTAAACCATGATCCTTTCTTCTTTTCCCTTGACTGTATGCCAACCAATTGGTTCGTAAACAAAAGACAACCTTTGATCTCCCAACACATCCAAAGTTGCCTGGCTGATCAGGACACCACTTTTCTGAAATAATTCACGGGTCAAACCTTCAATACGTTGGGTGGTGTTGACTGTGTCACCAATGATCGTATAGTGAATTCTGTCGCGTGTGCCCAAACCACCTGCAATCACCTCACCTGTATGCACACCGATGCCGGTAATAAATGGCAAATCACCACGCTCAACACGCTTTTTGTTCAATTCATTAATGGTTTCATTCATTTGCATGGCAGCATGACAGGCATTAAAGGCACTCAATTGCGGGCTGAGTATTTTTGGTAATATTCCAAAAAAAGCCAGGACTGAGTCCCCATCCAATTTATTCACCACTCCATTATTTTCAGTCACAATTGGAATTAAAACCCCAAAATACTCATTTAGCCATTCAAAAATTGTGGCTGAATCAGATTTTTCTGCTAAAGAAGTGAAATCACGAATATCGGCAAACATGACAGTCGCAATGGCATCCTGTCCTTCTAAACGTAATTCGCCGCTTGAAAAAGTGTGCCGTAATTGTTCCCGAACTTCAGGAGAAACGGATCGACCTAATAGATCACGATAGATTGAGCCTTCCTGAAGGCCAGCAATCATAGAATTAAACGAATGTGCCAGGACCGCCACTTCATCATTGCCTTTGGACTCAACTTTTACATCCAAATTTCCATTGGCCACTTCCATTGATGCGCCGACAAGTTTTACCAAAGGTCTGGTAATGATGTTTGCCAGGAACACGCCTACGAAAACAATCATTAAAATAGCCGTTAAAGAGAGAGCGAAGACCTGAAATCTGGTTACCTGATTGGCATTAACCAAATAAGATTGTGGCAGGCTGATCCCGAGAAATCCCAAATCGATCAGACCGGAACGAACCTCCCATATCCCGAGCAATTCGGTAAATTTGACGCTATCTATGGAAATTTCTCTGGAAATGCTGGAGTTGTCTTGATCTGTCACAAGTTGTGAGACCTGGTTTTCTGGAATTTTTTGTAAGTTTTTATCCGAATTAAATGTGGATAAAATTTCATTTCCCGCCTGATCATACAAAGTTACATGGGCAAGCGTATTCGATTGAATTTCCCGAATAATGCCCCCTAATGAAGCACCCACCAAAATTACGCCGCTGAGTGATCCTTCGCTGGAAAAAATAGGTCCGGAAACAATAAAATAATCTCCATCAGCAAATTGCATATATCCGGCATATTTATCTCCCTGTTCGTCAGAAATTGCCCGGATTACATTTAAAACAAATTCCTGATTTTGATACGCTTTTTCCCCAGATTCAATTTGATATGTTTCCGGATCTGCAAGATCATTTTTTCGCAAGGAAATTTTTGAAATTCCTTCCAAATCTAACACATCAAACGCATCTTCATCGGTTTGTAAACCAATTTGAAGTACTTTTTCCTGAAGATTCTCGATTTCACTATCTTTGATCGCATCTCCAAATGATGGGTCAGTGGAAATTAACCGCAGAGTAGTTAACAAACGGTCTTCTTCTCTCACCATCCAATCTCTGGCTAGTTTACTGGATGCAATTAATTGATTGAAATACCGATCCTGTACCGAATCAAATACCACTTGACTGATAATATATGCACTCCCCAGTGCAAAAAGCACAGCCAGAATCAGGTATGGAAGTGTAATTTTTAATTGAACCGGAATCCTTACTTTTGGAAAGGCAGTCGAAGATGATGATCCCGATCGATTCCTTCCCTTTTTGGATGCATCCCGATCCGCCAGACCAGCTTTTTCTATAGCGAAGTCAACCCATTGCTTTGTATACGGCTGCCTAAGAAATACTTTTATACCCATTTCCTGGGCTATCATCTCACGTTGTAAATCAGGAAACTTGCTGGTTAAAATCACTTTCGCTAGCGGGTGATTTAATTTTATCCAGCGCAAAAAATTTTGCCATTCTTCACCTGGGTAATGAAGGTCAAAAAAGACAATATCAATAGGGTTTTTCTCCAGGATTATTTTTGCTTCATCAACCTGGCTGGTATCAAAAAGTCCAAAATCATTTTTTTTTAATACACCCAAAAGTAACCGCGTCGATTGTTCCTCGGTCTGTACAATGAGTGTATTCAGCTTCATCCCACCCTGCCTTATGAATCGATTAAATTAGGAAAGATACTCTCGTAAATGCCGGCTTCGCGTTGGATGGCGTAATTTTCTTAAGGCTTTCGCTTCAATCTGACGAATTCGTTCACGTGTAACATTAAAATAACGGCTTACTTCTTCTAACGTATGATCTTTTCCATCGATAAGACCAAATCGAAGTTCCAGAACTTGTCTTTCACGCTCAGATAATGCCCCTAATGCATTCTGGACCTGTTCCCGTAACATTTCCCTTGCCGCTGCATCCATTGGCTCAAGAGCTTCATCATCTTCAATAAAATCGCCTAATTGACTGCTATCTTCATCTCCCACCGGACGCTCCAATGAAACAGGTTCTTCGGCTGATTGTAAAATTCTTTGAACTTTCGCTGTTGCTGTTATCCAGCGGTTTTGTAATTCCGAATGAATTGGTATTCCAAATTCGTGCGCATGAGTGATCTCAAGGACATCTTCTTCCGAAAGAAACCCACCCTCCAGCGCTAATTCTTCATGATTGGGTTCCCGGCCATACTTTTGTACCAGGGAGCGTTGAACACGCAAAAGTCGTGTGATTGCTTCGAATAAATGAACAGGGATTCGAATTGTGCGGGCTTGTTCCGCAATATATCGGCTAATTGATTGCCGGATCCACCAGGTAGCGTAGGTGCTAAATTTAAATCCACGTGTAGGATCGAATTTTGCCACAGCCCGTAAAAGTCCTAAATTTCCCTCCTGAATCAAATCCAAAAAAGAAATTCCGCGACCTAAATATCGTTTGGCAATGCTCACCACCAAACGCAAATTTGCACGAATCAAATTCTGGCTGGCTTCCTCAGATCGCCAGCGCAAGTAATCCAAATCTTCTACCAAAACATCCTCAATGGGCATAAATTTTTTGAATGAGAGTTGTTTTGGCAAGTTCTTTTTTTCCTGCAAATATGGGATCAGTTTATTGGCTGTATTCTCCGGCAACAGATAAAAACAAAGGAAAGCTTTGAAAGCATTCTGCACCAATCCATCCCATTTTGGATCTTGTCCCCAAAGACCATTGTTCAAATAGGATCGTAAATAAGAAGGAGCATCATTTTGCCATTGTTTCCGCAGTAATTGTGCTTCTACCAAAACCAGATCAATATCAGGTGGTTCGCTCAAACCGATATCGCGAACTTTGATTAATAACTCAGACCAGGATACATAAAGCGCTTCGATAACCTGCTCGAATATTTGCAGATAATAACCAGGTGTATTTTTGGTCACCGAAGATTGAATGATGAAATGTTCGACCAAACGCTCAGCTTCTATGCGCGCTGCCAGTCTGAATTCACTATCGGCATCGAGAAGATCAATTCGCCCAATTTCCTTTAAATATAAACGTACCGGATCCTCTGATAAATCTGAAGAAATAACAGATTCTAATATCCCGGTTGGATCCTCAATGACATCTTCTTCTTCAATGTCATCAGCAGGCAAAATATCATCGGATTGTGTTTCATTTTCAGCCCAAATTTCTGGAGGTTGGTCAGCCGAGTGAGATGCTTCAACAATTCGGCGTGGTTTCCTTCCTTTTTTGCTATTGTTCGGACTGATTTCTAAATCATCCTCTGAGGAATCAACATCCATTAATTCGTCAGATTGAATTTCCTCAGTGTCGGTGATGGCTTTTTGTTTTTTGGCGTTTTTCTTCAAGGGCATAGAATTAATATTACCATAGAATATTTTTAATCAAGTTGAATCGGACGTCCTAAAGCCTGGTCCAAGCGACCACGCAGAAGGGTATAACGAAGAATCATATCCTGATATGGGTTTATTCCTGAGTCTCCTTGCTCCTTTAGTTCCTCTAATAGGTACCGCATTTGTTGTAAACCTTCATTTACCCTAACCAACCTTAATTTCAAAACAGATCGTATTAAATCTTCTTGCAATTTTTGATCCAAACGAATTTCACTTTCTAATGGTTCGGTCTGTAAAGTGTTGAGTACGATTTGTAGATTTTCCGGAATATTTAACTTCAAAAAGTTTTCCGGTTCCAGTAGATCCTGCTCCAAAGACTGCATAATAATACGCACAAAAATCTGGAAGTCTGCATGGTCAAAATCTGCAATATCCAGGCGGTTCAATCCAGCTTTTTGGAGCACACGATCCAACAACTGCAACCATTCTGGTTCTCGCACCAATAATTTTATACAATGTCGTTCCAAGGATCGTGCCAACTGAAAAGAAGTAGCTTGATCAACTTTTTTTTCCGTTATTGTTTGATCAGCAATTCTGATTTTTTTCCAGGAAACGCCTCGTCTTGCATTTGAGCTTTCCCCAACTAAAGCGCGTTCATCAACTTTTAATAAGCGCGCCAACCGTTGACGGTATGCATCTCTTTCCACTGCATTCGGAATATCTTCTATGAGGGGTAAGACCTGTTCAGCGATTTCCCTTTTTACTTTTGGGTCTTCCAGGTTTTTTTGCGCTGCCAAAGTTTCCATTACATGTAAAACCACAGGTTTTGCCGCAGCCAGAATTTTTCGCCATTCTTCAGGATCGCGCAAAACAACTTCATCCGGGTCCATACCTGCCGGAATTGTCGTTACCCTAACGTCAGCCTGAAGGCGGGCTTCATTTTGAATTAATCCTCGCGGATCAAATTGAATTTCTGTATCGCGATCCAAAGCCGTTCGGGCAATCTCTAACCCTCGTAAAGTAGCTTTTTCACCGGCAGCATCTGCGTCTAATGCCAAAATCATACGGCGAGTATATTTTTTTAATTGACGTAAATGATCTTCCGTTAATGCAGTACCCATTGGAGAAACCGTATTGAGGAATCCCGCCTGATATGGAATGATAACATCCATATAACCTTCAACAATCACCACCTGATCCTCTGCACGGATCGCTTTTCTGGCCAGATCCAGGCCATATAAAAGCCTGCCTTTATCAAAAAGTCCGGTTTGTGGCGAATTGAGGTACTTCGGCATATCTTCAGGGTCAAGCGTACGAGCGCCAAACCCGACCATTCTCCCATTTGCATCCCGAATTGCGAACATTAAGCGATTTCGGAAACGATCATAAACACCACCTGTCTCGCGTTTGGAAACCATGCCTGCTTCTTCCAGGTCATTTTCGGTATATCCTTTTCCAAGAAAATATTGGTGCGTATTTTCCCAGGAAGCTGGTGAATAACCCAACCCAACCTTTTCAATTGTTTCTTTTTTAACCCCCCGATTTAGCAAATAATTTAATGCATTTGATCCAGCCGGAGTTTGTACCAACTGATGACGATAAAAAATGACCGCCTCATCTAATAACTGGTGCAACCGGTTATATTGTTCGTCCTGATCTTTTTGTTCTTCGGTTTGAGGTTGAAGTTCCACTCCGGTACGGGCAGCCAGGTTTTTAAGGGTTTCGGTGAAATCCCAGCCTTCTTTTTTCATGATGTACTTAAAGATATCGCCACCCTCGTTGCACTGCCCAAAACAGCGCCAGGTGCCGGAATCCGGGAAAACGACAAATGCAGGGGTACGTTTGTTTTCATGGAATGGGCAAAAACCAATGTAGTTTTTACCAGTCCTGCGAAGTTTGACTGTCTCTGAGACCACATCCATAATGTCTATTCTATTTTTTATCTCATCAATAACAGTCATCTATTCCTCAAGTTGATTCTATAACAAAATCGACGATTCACAGATCAAACCGGATCAACAAATATAATCCAAATAGTCACCTATTTTTGTATTAAATTTGTTGGAAAAGGAATAAAACACAACATTTTAATTTGAAGAGAAATAACCCCCGCAAAAAATGCAGGGGTTATGGTCCACTAAAAACCTTCTAACAGGGAAAAATCTGCCACACCTCTGGCAAGAAATGCGATTTGTTGTAACATACCCAGTCGATTTTGGCGCAAGTTTTGATCTTCCGCCATGACTAAAACTTCATCAAAAAATTGGTTAATAACGGGCACTAAAGGCATGAAAATCTGGAAGAAATCCGCAATCGAGCCACCTCTTCGGTTTACATTCATTACGGACGTTAATCCTGCAAACAATTCACGTTCAGAATCTTCCCGTAGTAAATTCGCTTCGATTGGATATATTTCTGTCAAATCACGTGTAATACGAACGCAACGCGAATATGTGGGTAAAACCCTGCCCCAATCCGAACGATTGACCCAATCGGATAATCCTTTGACTGCTTTTGCCGCTGCAGCAGGGTTTGCACCTTGTTCCGATAATACAGCTGAAACCACATCATAGCGATATCCGCGTTCCATCAACAAGTTTTGTAATCTACCAAGCATAAAGTCCAGGCTGGCTTTCATACTTTCCGATGAAACCTCTATCGGCATCGCGCTTTTTGCGATTAATATTCCCTGACTTAGATCAAAATCTAAATCCCAGGCAATTAATGACTGAACAAGTCCCAGGGCTGCTCGCCGCTGAGCAAATGGATCTTTTGTTCCGGAAGGTGCCAGACCTGCCCCGAACAAGCCCACAATTGTGTCCAAACGATCTGCTATCCCAATCAGCAAACCTGCGCGTGTGGATGCGACCTGATCTCCCGAAAATCGTGGTAAATAGTGTTCAAAGATCGCTTTACCAACAGCCTCCGGTTCCCCGGCGTTGTTCGCATAAAAACGACCCATCTCGCCCTGTAAAGATGTCATTTCAACAACCATTTGTGTCATCAAATCCGCTTTGCATAAGTGAGCAGCACGATTGATGATTTTGGCTTCATCTGCAGGGATTTGTAATAGATTAATCAAGGATTTTGTGATCGCTTCAATCCGGTTGTTTTTGTCTAACATCGAACCAAGCTTGAATTGGAATGTTAGCGTTGAGAGCATTTCGCGATAATCCACAAGCTTCCGTTTGATGTCCTCATTAATAAAGAATCTTGCGTCCGCAAATCGGGCACGAATAACCTGTGCATTTCCATCTGCAACGATATCCAGATGTTGATGATCACCATTGCGAACACCAATAAATTGATTTAATAAATTCTTGCTGTTATCAAAAACAGGGAAATATCTTTGGTGTTTTTTCATAACCGAAATCAAAACTTCAGCAGGCAATTTAAGATATTCACTCTCAAAAGTTCCCAGAAAAGCAGTTGGTGATTCCACCAAAGAATTTACTTCCTCTAAAAGGTCAGTATTTATTTGATTCGGATCCGCGTTGATACCCACCAAAACCGCTTTTACTTGTTCGAGGATTCTGGATTTTCTTTCATTTACATCCAAAATTATTCCTTGTTTTTTCATAAACTCGAAATAATCAGCACTGTTTTGGACTGTAAACAAATCCTGACCCATAAATCGCAATCCACGCGATTGTTTACTACTTAGTAAACCGGCATATTGGAAAGGAACAAGTTGTTCACCATAAATTGCAGTGATCCAACGAATTGGGCGTGAAAAAAATACACCACTGGCATTCCAGCGCATCGGTTTGTCGAATTTTATACTGGCAAGCAATTCCGGTAAAAGATTCACTAAAACTTTTATGGTTTCCTGGCCTTTTTGAAAAAGCTTCACAGTAACATATCGACCACCATCGATTTCACTTACCTGTAAGGCGGAAACATCAACTCCTTTACCACGTGCAAATCCTTCGGCTGCTTTTGTGGGTAAGTCATCCGCAGTAAATGCGCGGTCGGCTGGCGGCCCCTTTACCACTTGCTCAAAATCTGCTTGTTTATCATTCAACCCAGTGACAGAAACAACTAATCGGCGTGGCGTTCCAAGAACCTTAATTTCACCATAGCTGAGACGTGCTTCTTCAAAAAAAACAGGAACCCGCTCGTTTAATTGTTGCAAGGCTGCTTTTAAATCTGCAACCGGTAATTCTTCTGTACCAATTTCGAGTAGAAAATCCGACGGTCCGGTTTGTTCCGGTTGGATTGCATTGATATCGATGGGAGTTTCTTGAAATTCGGGTTTGGAATCATCTTTCCAGGGGAAATTCATATCCTGTCGTTGTTGAAGATAAGCTTCAGCAACTTTACGGGAAAGTTCCCTCATACGGGAAAATAATGCCTGTCGTTCTGTGACACCAACAGCGCCACGGGTATCCAGTACATTAAAGGTATGAGAGCATTTAAGCACGTAATCATGCGCCGGTAACACCAACCCTTCCTGTAAAGCCTGATTGGCTTCTGCTTCGAAGAGATTGTACATTTGACGCAGACGATCAACATCCGCAATTTCAAAATAGTACTTACTATGTTCCTGTTCACCTTTCAAATGAACATCCCCATATGTTCGACTTGGACTCCATTGAATATCCTTAAAATTCCGGACATTTTGAAGAGCCATGGCAATACGTTCCAAACCATAAGTAATTTCTACGGAGACCGGGTCCGTTGGCATTCCACCGGCTTGTTGAAAATACGTATATTGGGTAATTTCCTGACCATCCAGCCATACTTCCCAACCCAGACCCCAGGCACCTAAAGCAGGTGATTCCCAATTATCTTCCACAAAGCGGATATCATGTTCAGCCGGATTAATACCAAGTGCTTCCAGAGATTTTAAATACAGTTCCTGGGGATTTCCGGGATCAGGCTTCAGAATGACTTGAAATTGTGTGTGTTGTTGTAGGCGGTTCGGGTTTTCTCCATAACGTCCATCATCCGGACGCACCGAAGGTTCAACATAAGCAACACTCCATGGTTCTGGTCCAAGTACTCGTAAAACAGTCGCAGGATTCATTGTGCCTGCACCCACTTGTGTGTAATACGGTTGCCAAATTAAACATCCCTGACTATTCCAGTATTGTTGCAGTTTTAGGATAATTGACTGAAAATCTAATGATTTGCTCATAATTCCTCCAAACCGATGTCAATTAACATGGTTTCACACCCAATTTCACAATTAAAATGTTTAGCAATTATACCTGATCAAACTATGAACAGAGAGTAGCTTAATCTAGGATGATATCCAATTGATCGAATTTATACAGCCTGAAGTACGACTTGAGTTTATCTTGAATGAATAACCAAAATCCCGCTTATTCCAATTTCAATGCTGTCACTACCTCATTCGATTCTAACTCTTTCGCTAAAGTCCCTGGTTGATATTGCTTTGGTTTGACTCTGGCAAAATAAATCCATTCTAAAACTGGAGCAGTCATAAAAGTCGTCGTTAAAGTCATGAGTACCAGCATCGAAAATAATGCGGGTGAAATAACTCCAATTTCGAGACCTATATTTAACAAAACCAGTTCCATTAATCCGCGCGTGTTCATAAGAACACCTATTGAACCCGAATCGCGCCAGGACATTCCACTGATTCGCGCCGCTACAGTAGCACCACCAAATTTTCCAAGAATAGCAACAAATATGATAAGTATTGCAAACAACCACAATTGCGGGTTATCAATTAAATTGATGTTCGTATGAAGTCCTGTTAATGCAAAGAAAATAGGTAAAAATAAAACAATAGCTAAATCATTAATTTTTTCTGTCAGCGCATGCACAAATCGATTATCTTTCGGCATTGCAACACCAATCATAAATGCCCCGAATAAAGCGTGTACACCTAATTCTTCCGTCACCCAGCTGGAAAGCAACAAGAAAAGGAAGAGAATGGCTAAAAAGTCATGACTTATCATTCCATTCTTTTCAAAATTTTCACCTAATTTCTTAAAAATCGGTCGAAACACCAAAAAAATTAGTACAACAAACAATAGAAGCCCAAAAATTGTAATAAGAATATGAGAATCCATGGTTGAGGATCGCGCAAGTACCACCACAACCGCTAAAAGTATCCAGCCGACCACATCGTTAATTGCTGCACAGGCGAGAGAAATGGATCCCATGATTGTATTGATTAGTTTCCGTTCTGACAGAATTCGTGCTAAAACCGGAAACGCCGTGATACTCATTGACGTCCCAATAAAAATTGCGAAAATTAAGAAGGAAACCTTATTATTAGAAAGTTGTGGATAGAGAATCAAAGCCAGTAAAGATCCCAGAAAAAATGGAAAGATGATACTGGTGTGACTGATCAATAAAGCCTTTCCCCCATTTTTACGTAAGCTGGTTACATCCAATTCCAGACCAACCAGGAACATAAAAAGGATGAGTCCTAATTGACTGATTGCATTCAGAGAATCCAGACTATTCTCTGGAAAAAGAAAACTGAAAATACCCGGAGAAACCCATCCTAATAAGGATGGTCCCAATAAGATTCCAGCAATCATCTCACCCATTACTTGTGGTTGGTGCAATAAGCGAAACAAAAAGCCCACCAAACGGGATGCCAATAGGATAACAATAATTTGTAAAAGCAAAAGCGCTATATTATCCATTATTCAGACTCCGATAAGGAAACGGATAGCGCGTCTTTTTCAGCAGAAAATTGAACTGTTTGTTGGCAGTCGGAAAAAAAGATTTCAGCTTGCATTTGGTTGGGTATTGAATCTATATCAATCGTTCCGGAAAATTTTAATTCCTGATTGGTCAGCGCAAGTTGCACTCCGGATAATTCGCCTTTAAGAAGTGGAATTGATTCCTGATCAAATCTGAGATGAATGAATTTTCCTGATTGCTGGATGGAAAAATTTGATTCGTTATTTATTAAACCTATAAACTTACAATCAGCGATTTCTTGCGTTGGTTTGGTACCTGAAACTTGCCAAATTCCATCGATTGGATGAGCTGCTTCAATGTTTTTACCTATATTAAAAATCCCCAGCATCAGCAACAGGGGTATGGTAATCATCATACAAATTAGAATAATCTTCTTCATAAATTCCAATAAAAAATGACTTGTTCAGAAATAAAAATTATAACGAAATATCTGCCAGGGTGAGTACTCTTATCTAATGTTGAACTGATCAATATTCCGGTTTTACCGAATTGTTTTCAGAGGTAGAATAACCTTTACGAACTTCGCGAATGAATGCCTGTGCATTAATATTGCGTTCCAATAAAAATGTGAGATACCACTGCATGATGCTTTCAACTTCGGTTTGAATTTTTTCTTCAGGGTTAGCAGCTAAAGCCTGCGCATATGTGCTCCTTTGAAAATGTCGCAGGTATTTAAGCGCTTCCAAACTGATTCGTCGTGCATCTTCACTCTTATGTGAGCAATTAGGACAAACCACACCACCCTGTAATACACTAAAATATTGATCAACAGCCAGTATATCCTCTCCACAAATTACACATTGAAATAATTGTGGTCGAAATCCCAGCATGTCCAATAACCGGATTTCGTAATAATGAATCACAACAAAAAAAGGTTGATCGGCTGCCAAATGTCGCATGCTTTCGATAACTAATCGATAAAGGGAAGGGTTTGGACCATCTTCATAGGTAAATCGATCCAGCAATTCGATAATGTATGCAGCGTAGCCTGTTTTTTCCAGATTTTCACGCAAAGGTAGAAACGCTTCAACAGTATCTGCCTGAGTAACAATCCACCAGTCACGCCCCTGCGCCAATAACAAAGCAGATTGCATAAATGGTTCTAAATGACCTGCTTTTCGGGATTGTGTTTTACGAACACCTTTCGCAACAGCCCTGATTTTTCCTAACTCACGTGTAAAAATCGTTAGCAAGCGATCAGCTTCACCCCAACGTTGATGCCTCAGGATAATACCCTCTACTCTGCGACTACGTTCACGTGTACTCATATTTTCCTGAAGATTAATGTCTGGGAAGGTCTATTGGTGTAAACGCATGCGGCAATAAATTCTTTACTGTCGTCTCCAGTTTTACTTTTCCATCAAGGTCCGCAATGATCACTATTGTATCCAAACCAAATTCTGCCATTACTTGCCGGCATGAGCCACAAGGACTACCTGCATTTTCTGTTACCACAGCGATGGCTTCAAAGTTTAATTCCCCTTCTGAAATTGCTTTATACATTGCCACGCGTTCAGCGCACATGGTTGTAGGGAAGGCAGCATTTTCGATATTTACACCATCATAAATTTTTCCAGATGTTGTAAGTACCGCAGCTCCGACTGGATATTTTGAATATGGTGTATAAGACCATTTTCGAACTTCGCAGGCAGCATTAATTAATTGCGATATCTGATCCGGATTAAGCTTCATTATTCCCCTCTTCCACAGTTTCTGATGAATTACGTTTTGCTACAATTTTTCGTATTCTGCGTCCACTAACCTGTGCAACCGTTAATACCCAGCCATCGATTTTAATTTGCTCACCACCGAGTGGCACTCTACCGATTTGACCATATACAAATCCGCCTAGCGTATCCGCCATGTCTCCACTTAGGTCGACCCGCAAATTGTCAAACACATCATCCAACGCAACTCTACCTGAAAAGACATATTCATCATCGGATAATCGTTGAACCTGGTGTTCCTCTCCCTGGTCATATTCATCGCGAATTTCACCAACAATTTCTTCAACGATGTCTTCCAGAGTAACAACCCCGGCTGTGCCACCATACTCATCCACTACAATGGCCATATGAATGCCCTGTGCTTGCATTTCTCGTAACAATTCATCGACATTTTTTGATTCCGGGATGAAATAAGCCTTACGCAAGAATGGTCGAATATCCGTGATTTCATGTGATGAAGAATCAACCTGCAATAAATCTTTTGCATATAACAATCCGATAATGTTATCGATCGTTTCATCAAAGACTGGTACACGCGAATGACCACTTTGCGTAAATGCCCGAATCGAATCCAATCCAGTCGAATTCACATCCAATGCAGTTATATCGATCCGCGGCACCATGATTTCCCGGCTAAGTGTCTCTCCAAACTGGAAAATGGAGTAAATCATTTCCCGCTCATCTTTTTCTAGAGCGGAAGTTCCCTGTGCTGAATTAACCCAACTCTTTATTTCCTCTTCTGTTACAGGGGCTAACCGTGTTTGCAGTGCCTCTGGCGAGCCTAAAACAGCCATCATCAATGCAGAAATTGGAGTGAAAAATATTTCCATTAAATCACCCACCGGGGCTAATTTTAATGCCCAGGTCTCCGGTTTGTGCAAGACAAGTCCTTCAATTGCAAATTCCAAAGTCAGTAAAAGCACAGCTGATAATGTCACGATCAGGAACAAAAGCCAGATTTGAATAGTTGGAATTAAATTAAATAATAATAAGATGATGGATGCACAAATCAAAAAATGCATCAGTATCAAACTTATTCGCAGAGAAATCCTTAAGCGTTTTTTGTCGAGAATTGATAAAACTTTATCAACCCTTACCGGGTCCTGATCCCGCAAATCGATGAGCTGTGCCGGGTGTGTATTTAACAAGCTGGACCGGACTGCCGAAAAAAGCAGATCAATTAAAATTGTGACAATTAAAATAACCCAAAAAATATTACTCAACTTATTCTTTCTTTCTCAATGGTTTGGCAGGTACACCTACAACCGTTTCGCCTTCCTTGACATCATGAGTGACAACTGCCCCTGCCCCTGTGTGCGCGTTTTTCCCTATTTTTATTGGTGCAACTAACATCGTGTCACTGCCGATAAAAACATTATCCCCAATAACCGTCGGATGTTTGTGTTCACCATCATAATTACAAGTAATCGTTCCTGCGCCAATGTTAACATCTTTCCCAATTGTGGCATTACCAATATAAGAGAAATGTCCCATTTTCGTGCCTTCACCTAAATAAGAATCCTTGACTTCTCCAAAATTACCAAGATGAACATGCGGACCTAGATGTGCACCTTTGCGAAGACGGGCAAAAGGGCCCATATCTACACCATCTTCGACAATGGCTTTGTCCATTACAGCCGCCAGAATTTTTACATTGTTGCCAATACTGCAATCCGTAATAATTGAATTTGGACCAATTTCGCAGTTTTCACCAATTCTGGTCTTTCCACGAATAAAGGTATTTGGCTGAATGATTGTATCCCTGCCTATGCTTACGGATGCTTCCACGTAGGTACTTTCCGGGTTTATTACAGTAACACCTGAAAGCATTAAGGAATCAAGAATCCTTCGGCGCATCACCGCCTCTGCTTCGGCAAGGTGAACGCGTGTATTGATTCCCAACGTCTCACCTAAATCCGGAACGATGGAAGCGGCTACACGCTTATTTTCATTAACCGCAATTTCTACCAGATCTGTTAAATAGTATTCGCCCTTCGGGGAAAGCTGTATCTTCTCCAATGCACCCCAAAGCCATTTTAAATCAAAACAATAAGCACCAACATTTAGTTCTTTAATCGCTAATTGATCTTCAGATGCCTGTGCTTCTTCCACAATCGCTTTCACATTCCCCTTATTATCCCGGATAATCCTTCCAAAGCCATGAGAATTTTCCGAGATCACTGTTAACATGGACATCGGACCGGAATTTAAAATCTGCATTTTCACCAGATCTTCCATGGTTTGCAATGTAAATAACGGCATATCAGCCGGGGTCACCAATACCAAACCATCATCGTCATTCAGCAGATCACGGGCGCATAATACCGCATGTCCTGTTCCCAATTGTTCCTGTTGGATCGCATACTTTACACGGTCACCCAGCAGTTCCTGCACTTGTTCAGCACCATGCCCTATGACCACTACTGGCAAATCCACACCAAGATTTTTTGCCAATTCGACTGCATAATGAATCAATGGTAGTCCGCAAACGCGATGTAAGACTTTTGGTAGTGATGAATACATGCGCGTACCTTTTCCGGCCGCCATGATGATGGATGAAAGTTTCATATGGATTATTATTTCTCCTCAAAACCCGCACTTTGAAAAAAATTCACTTTTTCTCAACCAAATAATTATACTGATAAAAATATCCTACCACAAAGAATCAGATTAAAACAAAAGAGCTTCACGCATGGAATCGCTTGCCTCCAGCAAAAAGCTCACATGTATTAAATTTTTTATTTGTTTGAGACTGACATCTTTTTCTTTCAAAAAAGGCTGGGGCACTCGGAATCGAACCAAGATCCACAGATCCAAAGTCTGGTGTGCTGCCGATTGCACCATGCCCCAGTACTCAATGATAAGCCCCAGTATTCTAACACAAATATTTTTTTTAAACCAGATATCTGACGTTTGGATTATGCTTCATTAGCGAAAAAATTTGTTTTCTGAATATCTTCAGCACAAATTATTTCATTCCAAATTTTAGTGATCATCAATTGGTGGTGAATTACTTTCTGGTGTAAGCCCTAGTTTCGCTGCCTGGTCATACGTAAGAATATCCGGATTTTGAAGATCATAGCTAAAATTTGCTGCTGCTTCTTCCCAAAAAGCATCTACTTTCTTTTTATCGGGAGTCTTTTTCATTAATTTTGAGAATTCTTTAAAATCATCCCCGCCAATATCTGACAGTTCATTAAAATCAATGGAAAGGTCGGCAGATTCTTCTGGTCCCTGAGACATAATTTCTCCGGGTGTGGCATGTAGG
This sequence comes from uncultured Anaerolineaceae bacterium, assembly GCA_964586385.1. Taxonomy (GTDB): domain Bacteria; phylum Chloroflexota; class Anaerolineae; order Anaerolineales; family Anaerolineaceae; genus UBA6170. Next base: position 918 of record CAZPIM010000023.1, on the reverse strand, counting down.
ACCCCCATACGGGTTAATAAAGTCTGAATCTCTAATTGATAAGATAGAACGCTATCAGTAACCAATGGTAATCGCAGATGACCCCTTCCGCGTCCTAAAACGAGAATCAAAGCAAACTCCCGCACGGGAGTAATAACGATATCCTTTTGGTCAAAACGATACGCCAAAAAAGATTGCGGGACAGAATGATCCTGAAAGAATTTGGAAAATTTATCCCCGGTTGAAAGGATTGGGAGTACTAAAGGTGCCCATTGATCTTCATTATAGGTTTGGGATTTATCACTCGATTGAGCAACTAATTTTCCACTTTCATTTATAAGCCAGACAGCCTGTGCACCTATTTCCTGCCGCAGACTGGAGAGCGTATCCGCAATACTTACTGTTTCTTCCTCATCACGCGTAATGATAGATGGCATACCATGTACCAAATTACTTATTTTAGATGGCTTTTTGGGAGATTCAATTCCCAGGAAATTTGCCACCGTATCCAGAAAGATAGACATCTCGATCGGTTTTCTTAGGAAGAAATTCGCACCCATATTTTTCGCTTTATCTTCCAGGCTCAGGTCTGTTAATCCTGTAATGAGGATAATATTAACAGATTTATTTCGAGCGCGAATTTTTGGTAATAGTTCCATTCCGGAAATACCCGGTAATCGAATATCCGTAATCAGCAAATCAAAAGGTGTTTTTACCATCATTAACATTGCTTCTTCAGCCGATGGAACAACCTTGACTTCAAGATTTTTATCCAATGTAAATATAGCTGCCTGTAAAACACGTGTCAGTTCATATGAATCATCAACAATTAAAACAGACTTGGGAGCCATATTGATACTTTCTTCCGCTAAGGGAGGGATAAGTTCAATTTATTATATCAGAACCAAATTTTTAAGATAAAAAAACAATCCGGTAACT
>CAZPIM010000022.1:32445-36430 GCA_964586385.1 uncultured Anaerolineaceae bacterium | reverse complement strand
TGAAGAATACCACCCGGTTTGGCACCAGGAGGAGCATCCTCCATATTGCCATTTTAATGTAGGTGCACTGATGGAAAGCGTGTGTTCAGGTTGAGGCAGGCGTGAACTAAACCCAATGTTCAACAAGATAATTAATGAGAAAATCCAGCGAATCATCATTTCCTCTTTCAGACAAATTTCTTAATCCATTAAGAACATTGTAACTGTATTGGGAAGCAATTTATTTTACAAAAATGATTTTTTCTTATCAAATTTGAAATTTATATGAAAAAGCTTGATTGTTATCATCATCTTCCAATAGCTTTTTTTATATATTTAGCTCGGCGACGCAAATTTCTTAAGTTTCAAGATTGAGTTTGGGTCTGTATTGCAGTGCCTCTGCGATATGATTGGGGCTAATGTTTGCACTATCCGCCAGGTCAGCGATAGTTCTGGCAAGTTTCAGGATCCGGTGATACGCCCGGGCAGATAACTGGAGTTGTTTCATCGCAGTCCGCATGAGATGATTGCTGGCTTCGTCTAAAACGCAATATTTTCGGATTTCAGTCGGGCTCATTTCTGCATTGTTGGAAATGAATTTATGATTGCTGTGCAAAGGCGGGGTATTTTGGTTTTCATTAAACCGGGCAATCTGTATTTTTCTCGATTTTTCCACCCTTTCACGAATGGAAACTGATGATTCACCCAATCTCTGTTGCGTAAGTTTATCGTAATCTAAACGAGGTACTTCAATGTGGATATCGATTCGATCCATTAATGGTCCGGAAATTCTTTTTTGGTACTTGTGTACCATACCCAGGGCACACGTGCAGGGTTTGAGCGGATCTCCGAAATAGCCACACGGGCATGGATTCATGGCAGCGATCAATTGAAAATTCGCCGGAAATGTCAATGATCCTTGTGCTCTGCTGATCGTTACAATTTTGTCCTCAATTGGTTGACGCATGACTTCCAACACGCGTGACCCAAACTCTGGCAGTTCATCCAGAAATAAGATGCCACGGTGAGCAAGTGAAATTTCTCCGGGTCGCGGCCAATTTCCTCCTCCAACCAATCCGGCATGACTGATGGTATGATGCGGCGCCCGGAAGGGTCTAATCCGGACAAGAGGAAGGTCGTCGGGAAGTTGGTCTGCAATCGAATAAATTCGGGTTACATCCAACGCTTCATCGATGCTCATCGTCGGCAGAATGGAAGGGATTGCTCTTGCCAGGAGTGTCTTACCTGCTCCCGGTGGTCCGATCATTAAAACATTATGTCCACCCGCGGCAGCCACTTCCAGTGCCCGTTTGACGTGTTCCTGACCTTTGATTTCCTGGAAGTCGGTTTGAACATCTGCATATCCATCCGATTCAGAAATATTTGCCTCAACCGGTGGTAAGCTGATTTCGCCATTCGCCCATCCACTTAGCTGTTGCAAAGATTCGACGCCAATAATTTCGATATCAGGGATTAAGGCTGCCTCGACAGCGTCAATGGCAGGAACAATTAATCTCAGGAAACCCTCCTGACGGGCAAGGGCTGCCATTGGTAAAACACCACGCACATGCCTGAGCGTTCCATCTAATGATAATTCACCCACGACCAGGCTTTTTTCCAGCATTTGAGGATTGATTTGTTTGCTGGCGACTAAGATCCCCACTGCGATTGGCAGGTCGTAGGCTGGACCCTCTTTTCGCACATCGGCCGGGGCAAGATTGACGGTTACCTTGGCGCGCGGGAAGAGGAACCCGCTATTTTTTATAGCAGAGTTGACACGTTCCTTACTTTCCTGAACCGCTGTATCCGGTAAACCAACAATTGTTATAAAAGGTTTTCCACGATTGGTGTCTACTTCTACTTCAATGACAACACCGTCTAACCCAACGACACCACAGGAGAATATTCTTGAAAGCATCGTTTTAGTTTATTGAAAGTAACCGAATCTGTCAATTAATTTTTTACAAGAATTTGTTACTTTTTCTCCACGATTAATGCCAATTTTTTGGGAATGTACGTAGATTATTTTTCAGGTTATTAAGTGTTAAACAACGCAATAAATTTAAAGACCTAAAGATTTGGGATGATATTCATTTCAATAAAATCTGCGTCATTTTTCCCTGATAACATATATTCTAATTAGGATTAATAGTTTCACTCGCTATTTCATGAAAGGCAAAAAGACAAATTGGAATTAGCGGGGGAAATTCGCAAATAAAGTAGTTCAATCCGTTTCAGGTTTAGTATTATATTATGGTGGTAATATTTTTAGTCAAACGATTTTGGGATTATTGACAATATTATCGAATGTGGGAGAAATTGGTTGATTTATACTGAGTTGACTAAAAAGGCAATGTTGATTGCTTATCAAGCTCATAAGGATATGTCCGATAAAAACGGTATTCCGTACATTTTCCATCCAATTCATTTGGCTGAACAAATGGATTCGGAAAAGGCTGTGATAGTAGCACTGCTTCATGATGTTGTCGAAGATACTGATTGGACGATGTCCGGTTTGGAACAGGAAGGATTTCCCAAAGATGTGATAGATGCTTTAAATTTACTTACACATAATGATGAAATCGAATAACTGGAATATATTCGGCGAATCAATCAGTCATCGAATCCATATGCAAAAGCTGTCAAACTTGCTGACCTGAAGCACAACAGTGATTTATCACGATTGCAAAAAATAGATGAAAAAACACTTTTACGAATTGAAAAGTACAAAAAAGCAATTGCGATTTTGACTGAGAAGGAAAGCGAATAAAATGGAAAACCAATTTAAAGAAAGTTTTGATCAAGTTCTCGGAACATTTCGAAGAATCTTTCCTCTTGATAAAAAAAAATTGTTTTTTCTTTCAGAATTTTCCGATGAAAACAGAAAAGTAAAGCACTATTCTGTCGATGTTGAAAGAGCAGATGATAGTCATTATGAAATTGATTCCGAAAATGCAACAAAATTAGCTTTTCAGTTGCAATGTGGTGATAGAACTGATGATTTAGTCACGGCTTTGTCAGTTTTCTTTTTAAAAAACACAGAACATGATTTTGAAAAACTACTCGATAAGTCAGGTATTATATATCATCCATTTCATTTTGATCATTCTTAGTATGTTTTTTCCCTTTTAACAAAATTGACATAAATCCCATTTTCAATTCTTATTCGGCTTTACAGCTTACAATTTTTTTCAAATCTCTCTTATGTTTTATTCAAGCATTTGGGGAACTAACTGTTTGCTGGTGTGTGAAATTCCTGCACCATTTGGCAATTCCCTGTCATAACTTTCTTTTCTTACATCCGCTGGGCAAGATTAGCGGTTACATTGGCTCTAGGAAAAATAGATCAGCTATTTTTTTAAAACCAGAGCTGACTTCAAATAACATCCGACCCAAAATGTAGAATGCTAAAAATCAAAACATACCCAATAAGAGTCATTTCAATAATAGGTTGACATTTTTTAACAAGAATTTGTTATTTCTTCTCCAGGATTTGATTAATTTCCATTAATTGGATTTCGGATAAAATCCATTCCGCAGCCTTATGATTCAAATGAATTTGATCAGGTTTGGTTGCCCCGGAAATCACCGATGCAACCTGTGGTTGTGCCAATAACCAGGAAATTGCCAGTTCATTCATTTCATGACCGTTATCCTGCGCCCAGGCTGATAATTTTTCCACTTTTTCAAAATTCTCTTTGGTCATGTATTTTTGCACATATTCATTGCTTTCACCACGAGATCCAGGAGGTATTGGCTGATCAAATTTATATTTCCCTGTCAAGAAACCACCGGCGAGCGGGAAATACGGAATTAATCCGACATTCATAGCCTTACAAAATGGGACCACTTCTTTTTCAACATCACGTTCCAACATATGATAGTGTGATTGCAAAGCAATAAATGGTTCCCAATCATGGACTTGCGCGAGCAGATTTGCACGAGCGATTTGCCAGGCGGCGAAATTCGATGCACCGATATAGCGTACTTTCCCCTGATGCACCAG
>CAZPIM010000022.1:26470-32345 GCA_964586385.1 uncultured Anaerolineaceae bacterium | reverse complement strand
GCCTGGCTGACTTTTTCTGCCCCAAAACGGTTCGTGCCAATACCGACGACTGAAACTTTAACACCGGATTTTCCCAAATTTCGATAAAGCATCATGACTCCTTAAAATATAAATAAATATTTCCGAATAAAGTTTTCAGGAAATCCCATTTTCATTTGATTTTTCTGGCATTTGATCCAGTTTGCCTTTTCCCAATTGTTGAGATCTTTCATATGCAGCCCAAACAGCCCTTGAGATTGCGGTCCTGAAGCCTGCTTTTTCAAGATAATAGAGTGCTGCAGCGGATGTTCCACCCGGAGAAGTGACTTTATTTCGTAAATCTGCCACATGCACATGTTGTGTTTCATAATAATCGATGGATCCACGAATTGTTTCGATAACCAATTTTTCAGACACATGTCTGGAAAAACCTAAATGCACGCCTGCATCCATTAATGCTTCCATAAATAAGAAAACATACATCGGTCCGGTACCCGAAAGCGCTGTAGCCATATCCAGATAGTATTCCTCATCCACTTGAATATTTTCACCCAAAGCTTTCAACATGAGTTTTGCGTTATCTAATTGGTCTTCATTTACGTTAGCGGAAGGGAACCAAACGGTGATCCCTTCTCCGATTTGACCGGGCGTATTGGGCATCGTACGAATAATCGCCGGATGATTAAGACCGTTGGCAATCGTCTCCAATGATGCACCTGCAACGATACTGACAACCACTGCTTTTTGCGGTATTTTTCCTTTTAATTCTTTTAATAATTTTTCCAATTTTTGCGGTTTCACAGCCAGCACAACGACATCAGCATTTGAAATTGCTTCCAGATTTTCATCGGTTGAAGTGATTCCATATTTCTCATCCAGTTCAATTCTTCTTTCAGGGCGGGGTTCAGAGGCATGGATACATTCACTTTTTGTCAGTTTTTGTCTGATTAATCCTGCCAGAATCGCTTCACCCATCGCTCCGGCACCAATAATTGCAAATTGCGGTTCATTTGTCATGAATTTCTCCTTCACCCTAATTTTTTGACCAGCGTGCGAAAATCGCCATCGAAATTGCATGCTTATTCGTTTTTTCGGATATGAGTACTTCTCCAGCGACAATATTACCTTTATATTTCTTCATCATTTCGTCGACAGCGAAATGAAGTGTTAATGATGATGCTTTTACTGCGTAAGCAGTCATGAGTAAAAATATTGGTTCCGGGCTTAAAATTTGCCGGCATCCGTCTAATAAATCGGGAAGAATCTTATAAAATTCCCAAACCTCACCCTTTGGTCCGCGTCCAAATTTTGGAGGATCCAAAATGATGCCATCATATTTAATTCCGCGACGAATTTCTCGTTTTACAAATTTAAATGCGTCATCAACCAGCCATCGGATAGGTGAGTCTTTTAACCCGGAGAGTACCTGGTTTTCTTTCCCCCAGTTAATCATTTTTTGCGATGCGTCGACATGGGTTACTTCCGCTCCGGATCTGGCGGCGGCCAAACTTGCAAGCCCTGTATATCCGAATAAATTTAAAACAGAGGGCTTTTTCTTACTGCTCTTAATTTGTTCCTCAATCCAATCCCATTGACTCGCTTGTTCCGGAAATACCCCTACATGTTTTGAGGATGTGGTCTGTACCCAAAACTGAAGTTTCTTATAATCCATTTGCCATCGTTCCGGTAAATTTTTATTTGAAACCCAATGCCCACCATTTTTTTCAGCAGTGGATACAAATTCACCATTTGCCTTTTGCCAAAGTTCAGGATTCGAGGGGTGCCATATCGCTTCAGCTTCCGGGCGAATTAATGTGTATGGACCAAATTTTTCTAATTTTCTTCCATCGCCACAATCTAAAAGTTGATATGACTTCCAATCCGGCGATTGTTGCAAATTTATCTGAGGTAAAACAAGCATGATTACCTATACTTTCTTGGAGAATTATTTTTCTAATTATAGCGATAATCACTTATACAAGTCTAATGATTGTTCAACACGGAATTGAAATGCAAAAGTAGGTAAATTTTAATTGGATAACCTGACTGAAGCTAAAAATCGGGAAATTTCTTAATGTATAATGCAATCACCATCCGCGAATGAGGTAAAACCATGATCTACAATTTTGATGAAATCATTAATCGCAGAACAAGCGACAGCATTAAATGGAATTTATTTGATAAAGATGTGATCCCGTTATGGGTCGCTGATATGGACTTTGTTTCACCAAAACCGGTTATTGATATATTGACTGACCGGGTTCAACATGGTGTATTTGGTTATGGATTACCCCCACGTGAATTAACCGAGACCATTTGTCAACGAATGTTGAACCTGTATAACTGGAAAGTAGAACCTGATGAAGTTGTTTACCTGCCCGGGGTAGTTGTCGGATTTAATAACGTCATTCACGCCCTCACGGAACCAAATCAAAAGATGATAATTCAGACTCCTGTGTACAATCCATTTTTGTATGCTGCTAAAAATGCAAAGGCGATTTGTTCCGATGTGCCCCTTATCAAAGATGAAAAGAACCATTACTTTATCGATTTTGATGAATTTGAAAGCAAGATCGATAAACAAACTGCATTATTTTTATTTTGTAATCCTCATAATCCTGTCGGACGCGTTTACACTGTTGAAGAGCTAAGCAGGATTTCCGAGATTTGTTTGATACATAACATCCCGATTTGTTCTGACGAGATTCATTGTGATTTGATCTTTCATGGTCATCAGCATGTTCCAATCGCAAGTTTAAGTCCGGAAATTGCCAAAAATTCAATCACATTAATGTCACCGAGTAAGACTTTTAATATTGCCGGATTGGGATCCTCATATGCCATCGTTCAGAATCCACGATATCGAAAATTATTAGAAAAAGCTCAACAAGGTCTTGTTTCGCATGTCAATATTCTTGGATCTCAAGCTGCATTAGCTGCGTATAAGGATGGTTCAGATTGGCTCAGTCAGTTATTGCAATATTTAACAGAAAACCGGGATTTTTTGGAAAATTATGTAAATGAAAACTTTCCAGGTGTAAAAATTACAAAAATCGAAGGGACTTACCTGGCATGGTTAGATTTTAATGGACTTAATATGCCTGGTAACCCTTACGAGTTCTTCTTAAAAAATGCAAAAGTGGCGTTAACAGATGGAGAAATATATGGGAATGGGGGCAAAGGATTCGTCCGACTCAATTTTGGATGCCCAAAATCTGTTCTTATGGATGCACTTGATCGCATGTATACCGCTCTTTCAGAGCTTTAATATATGGAAATAAATAATAAATGAACAAAAATTTTTTTAAAGGATGCCTAGGTATAAGTGTGATCATTTTGTCCGGCATTTTGATCATTTTTTTGATTTTAGTTGGAATTGGGTCATTTTTAAGCGTTGGCGACCCGGTGAAACCTGTAGGTGCAATTGTTGTCTTAAGTGGTGATGAGGGTGAGCGTATCAAAGAAGCCTCAGATTGGTTCCTACGCGGTTATGGCGAGTACTTACTCATCACAAAAACAGATGATGAAGAACTCGGCGAACAAAAAACGTACAGTGAAAAATTGATGCGCATAGCCATTGAGTTGGGTGTGCCGCAGGATTCCATTCTTTTCTCCGAAGGAATGGCCTCAAACACAATCGAAGAAGCTAAAGCTGTATTACTGGTTGCAAAAACTAGAAATATTGAATCAATTTTAGTAATTACCGATCCATACCATACCAGAAGGGCGGATCTTATTTTTGATCTTGTATTTAAGGATCAAGAAATCGATACGTATGTTCATGGTGTCAGGAACTCGTGGTATCAACCGTATTCATGGTTTTTCAGAGTTTTAGGATGGCGGGTGACAATTTCCGAATTGGCAGGGTTATTTTTCTTATTGAAATAACAATTAATAAATAGCCAGGAGAGTTAAGTATATGAATTTACGAAATGATCCTAAATACTTAAAAAATTTTCAATACCGAACAACCAAAAACCTGGAAGCACGAATTCGATTACATGAACTTTATAGTACCAATAAGGAAGATTGGGTGAGTTTTGTTCAGGATCAAATAAAGGAATCAGGCAGAAGTTCGATTTTGGAAGTGGGATGCGGATCAGGAAATTTATGGAATAAAAATGCAGACGTAACCTTTCCTTACAAACGGCTGGTTTTAAGTGATTTTTCATTTGGCATGCTGAAAGGTTTCTACATTAATAATCAGAATTCATTTGTCGAAAACTTTTCAGCAAATGACGTGCAATTTTTGCCATTTCCTGACGAAACGTTTGATCTTGTAATCGCAAACCACATGCTCTACCATGTTCCTGATATTAATCTCGCTTTAAGCGAAATAAGCAGGGTGATGACACCAAATGGTGTTCTTTTTTCTGCAACTAATGGTAATAGCCACATGCAGGAACTTGATTTATTGATGAATAAGTTAGTACCAGATTCGCAGGAAATTTATAAAATTTCTACGAAATTTAGTCTGGAAAACGCGCGATCATTTCTTGAAAAACATTTTAAGGAAATAAAGCTTATTCCATATTCAGGAATGCTGGTAATACCTGACGTTGAGCCAATCATGAACTATATTATTTCGATTTGGGGAAACTTTATTTCGGATTTACAGCTAAAATCAATACAGGATGAAATTGTTAGCATAATCAAAACACAAAATAATTTCATTATTCATAAGAGTTCAGGCTTATTTATTTCAAAAGTTGATAAATGAAAGAAAAATCTATTCCTTTTAGATTGGCGATTTCCAATATTTTGCCATATTTTATTGTTGTGGCTTTGTTATTAAAACCACAATCTGATATGGTCTCTACAATTTGGGAAAAAATTAATTTGGCCAAGACAACCCACCAATCAGAGCTACTGGAAGAAAATTATATTGCTTTGCTCTCTCAACAGCCCTGGCAAATAGATATTTATTCTGGTTTAGCCATCATTCAGAATGAAAAACAAGACTTCAGCGGGGTTATTGATTCCCTGGAAAAGTTAAACACGTTTGTCTCATTAAGTTTCTCTGAAGAGTTTTTATTAGCAGAGGCGTATATACAGAATGGAAATACTGAAAAAGCAAAAAATCTTTGGGAGGATATTTCTACGAGGAGTGACCTGAAACCGGAAGAGTATTTTCAGGTTTTAGAATTGCAGGAAAAAAATCGGGATTGGGATGGCGCATATCGCACCATTCAATTACTGGCAGAAAAGGAATCCCAGAATTCCGAAGTTCAATACCGATTAGCTATGTATCAGATGATATTTAATCCCGAAAAAGCAAATGTTAGCCTTCTTCAATCATTACAGGGACACCCTTCCTGGGCAGAAAGAATCAAAAATCTTCAATCATTAACCAATGATATTAATAATGAGGAAAATTCCACTTTTCGATGGGTTCTGGCAGGTAATGGACTTGCAAATCAAGGTGAATGGTTATTGGCAAGCGCGGCATTTGAAAAAGTGACTCAAATTGACCCGAATTATGCGGAGGGTTGGGCACTCTTTGGTAACGCCTTATCATACATCGAGAAAGATGGTTTGAAGGAATTAAAAAAAGCTGAAGAAATCAATCCAAATTCAAAAATTGCCCGAGCCATGTTGGCAGTTTATTACCGCAATCATAATGATTTAGGATTGAGTTTGAAATACCTCGAAAGTTTATCAAAGGAAGAACCGGATGAAGCATTTTGGCAGTATGAATTGGCAAAAACGCTAGCAAAAATTGGGGATTTAAATATCGCTCTTGGTTCTTACAAAAAAGCAATAGAAATGGATCCCAAGAATTCATTTTATTGGAAAGAATTGGCAAATTTTTGTTTGGATTATTCATTTTTAATAGAATCCGAAGGAATAGAAGCCGCAAGACAGGCAATGTTGATTGATAATCAGGACCCTGATG
>CAZPIM010000022.1:16395-26370 GCA_964586385.1 uncultured Anaerolineaceae bacterium | reverse complement strand
GGCTGGAAAACTTGGAATCAGGATAATGCATACGTCAATATTGAAGGTGGGGGATTATATTTCCAAATCAATGAACCAGAATATGATTATTGGTCCAAACCCGGATATAAATTCGAAAATTTGGTCATTCAAACTGATGCAATTAAAGTTGGTGGTCCAAATAACAATTCATATGGTGTCATCTGTCGTATGCTTGATGAAGCGAATTTTTACGCATTTCTCATAAGTAGTGACGGGTATGCCGGAATTTTGAGAGTGAAGGAAGGAGTCTATGAATTATTAAATAATAATTCAATGGAGTTTTTTGCTGAAATTGCTCAGGGGGACGCATTAAATCAGATTACAGCAACCTGTAATGACACACAATTATCATTGGCGATAAATGGTAAAATAGTTCTTCAGGAAGAAGACACAAATTTTACTGTTGGTGATATTGGGTTTATCGCAGGTACATTTGCTGAACCCGGTGTGGAAATAATATTTGATAATTTGGTTGTATTGCAACCTTAAGACGTCCAATTTTAATGGTATGAAAATATTTTTAGATTCAATAGGTTGTCGCTTAAACCAAAGCGAAATAGAAATAATGGCTTCACAATTTCGTCAATCGGGTCATGAAATTGTAAATGCTGCCTTTGAAGCCGATTTGGTTGTGATAAATACCTGCGCTGTAACCAGTGCGGCAGCATCTGACTCGCGTCAAAAAATTCGACAGGCTGCCAAATCCGGTGTTGCACGTATCATAGCCACTGGTTGTTGGGTGACTCTTGAGCCTGAAATGGCTAAAGGTTTACCTGGAGTTGAAAATATTGTCCTTAATCAGGAAAAAACCAATTTAGTATCCGATTTTTTACATATTTCTCCCCAAATCTTTGACATTGAACCTTTGGCGAGGGAACCTCTTCCTGGTGATCATCAACGTACACGTGCATTTGTAAAAGTGCAGGATGGATGTGATAATTTTTGCACATTTTGTATAACGAAAATCGCCCGTGGAAAAGGTGTGAGTATTCCCATTTCAACTGTTTTACATGAAATTCGCAATGCAGTACTGGGTGGGGTGAAGGAGGTTGTCTTAAGTGGTGTACATTTGGGATCCTGGGGGAAGGATTTGCAAAAAGAGTTATGTTTACCTGATTTAATTAAAGCAATCCTGTCAGACACAGACGTCAATCGAATACGCTTATCATCACTTGAACCCTGGGATCTTGATGACCAGTTTTTCGAATTATGGTCAGATCATCGATTATGCTCGCATCTTCACTTACCTCTTCAATCCGGTTCGGATTCAATTTTAAGAAGAATGGCAAGAAAAACTACCAGACAGAGCTACCGGGAGATTGTCAAAAACGCCAGAGCTGTCAATCCGGAGATGGCAATTACAACAGATATGATCGTCGGTTTTCCCGGTGAAACGGACGATGATTTCAGCGAGACACTTGATTTTGTCCAGGAAACTGGATTTGCCGGAGGGCATGTTTTTACATTTTCTGCCAGACCGGGAACACCTGCAGCAAAGTATGATATGCAGGTCCCAAGTTCCATTCGAAAACGAAGATCTGCGGTTTTACGAACAAAATTTATTGAATTGGCACATTCATACCAATCAAAATTTATTGGTCGTAATTTGGATGTACTTTGGGAATCCTCAACAAAACTGGATCAGGATAAATTTCTTTTAAAAGGGTTGTCTGAAAACTATATAAAAGTAAGCGCAATTGTTTCAACGGATCGATGGAACATTATCGAAAAAGTCCATCTTGAAGATTTTTACCAGGACACTTTGATTGGTGTGATAAACGAATAACCAATTATAAATTGGTTGAAAAGCTTATTCCAAACCCAGTTGTTTGATCATATTTTTTAACACATTCGCAGAATTAATCAAACCAATTCTTTCTTCATCTGCCAATTTAAGTTTGATGACTTTTTGGATACCTCCACGATCAATTACGGTTGGTAACGAAAAACAGACATCATTGATATCATAATAGTCGTGAATCAAACTAGAAACGGAAAGAACAGTGCTTTGATCGCGGAGCACAGCTTCCAAAATGCGAACCAGACCAGCTGCAATTGCATAAAAGGTAGCTCCTTTCCTCTCAATAATATGATAAGCAGCGTCTCGAGTCCCAACAAAAATATCATTTAATTCATTTGTTCCACATCCCATTTGATTAATTTTGCAATAATCATCCAGTTGCATCCCGGCAATATTCGCGATGGACCATACCGGGACTTCGCTATCCCCATGTTCTCCAATGATATAAGCATGAACACTCCTGGGGTCAACTTCGAAGCGCTGACTCAACAAAAATCGAAAACGGGCAGTATCCAAAATCGTTCCGGATCCAAAGACACGGTTTGGATGCAATCCGGAATATTTTATGGCAGCAAATGTCAGTATGTCGACCGGGTTTGTTGCAATCAGAATAAGACCTTCCGGATTAAATTTAATAATTTCTTGAATAATATCTTTAATGATTGCAGTGTTTTTTACAGCCAGATCCAACCTGGTTTCTCCGGGTTTTTGGGCTGCACCGGCTGTGATGACCGTTATTGCAGCACCGGCACAGTCCTGGTAATTTCCAGCATAAATTTTGGTTGGCTTCATCATCGGAACAGCGTGGGTGAGATCCATCGCTTCTCCTTCAGCTTTGGATAAATTACGATCGATCAGAACAATTTCAGTAGCCAATCCGGAAACCAACAATCCATAACCTAGTGTAGCCCCTACATTACCTATCCCAACAATTGCTACTTTATTCGTAATATGGCGGATTGTTTCCATTTCTTCCTCCAAAAATAAAAGAAAATCGAATAATATAATTTCTGGTAAAATGCATAGAGCATGTTAAGATTATAACGTTGAGAATAAAAACGACATTCGTGCATATAAGCATTTTTTCATTGCTTAAGGAAAGAAACTAAATTTGACCTCAACGCTTCGTTGCGGTATAATAATCGCTTGTCGTTTTTTAAGAGTTAGATAAAAATTTTTCTTGAAAGGATGAAGATATGCCCAAAAGGACATTTCAACCGAAAAAAAGACATCGCATCCGTGTTCATGGCTTTCGAGCACGAATGGCAACGAGTGGTGGGCAAAATGTTTTAAAACGCCGCCGTCTTCGCGGTCGTTTGCAACTTGCTGTGAAACTACCACATGTCAAGAAAATCCAGTGGTAATAAGCACAGTAAATTCTTGATGGTCAGGTCAGTTTTGAGATATTCTTCTCAAAAAAGGAAGAATGTTGAATCGCAAGTTTCGATTAACCCGATCAATTGATTTCAAGCGGGTGAAGCAATCTGGAAAATCCTTTGCCCACCCGCTTCTTATCTTGATCAGGCAGCCAAATCCCAGCGGCACAATCCAAATAGGAATAACTGCGGGAAAGGCAGTAGGAAATGCTGTATTGAGAAACCGAGCGAAACGCCGGATGCGAGCTAGTTTGAATTCTATTCTTTCAAATCTTCAGCCTGGTTGGGATCTGGTGTTTCTAGCAAGAAAACCAATTTCGAATGCAACATATTTGGAATTATTGGCAGCAGAAAAGCAATTGCTGAATCGGGCAGGACTTTACATTGAAGAAAATGAGGTGAAAAATGGATCACCTTCATGAGTATCCAAATGAACCCGAATTACGATCTTTGAAGATGTCTTTAAGAAATTTTCCACGCATAATACTCCTGGTTTTCATACGCCTGTATCAAAAAATCGTTTCGCCTGCATTACCTTCAAATACCTGCCGTTTTTATCCTAGTTGTTCACATTATGGATATCAAGCCGTCTATAAATATGGAGCAATAAAAGGATTATTTATGTCGATTTGGAGAATCTTGCGTTGTAACCCATTTAATCCTGGGGGTTATGATCCAGTTCCATAATTGGATCTTCCTCGGGAAAATATATTTTTAAGGTTCATGATGGGACCAATGAAAAATAAAAAGTTAATACTCATTTTTCTGTTTTTAGTTTTCGCCCTTGTTCTGACTTCATGTAGCGGAACATTGGCAGCAAGTAGCTGGCCAGGTATTTCTGGCGATAATGAAAATGTTTATGTTTCCTTTGCAAACAGAATATATTCATTACGCTTGAAGGATGGCAGCTTAAATTGGCATTATCCGGAAAAAATTGAAGCTGCCCGTACTTTTTTTGCTCCTCCAGCCTTAAATGGGAATAACATTTATGTTGGTGATTATAAAAATGTCTTTTATTCTTTTAATAAAGACACCGGAGCAAAGAATTGGGAATTTACAGGAGCAACTAATCGATATATAGGTGGTGCAGTAATCGTTAACGATATCATTCTCGCACCAAATGCCGACTCATTTCTTTACGCTCTCGACCTGAATGGTAATCTCAAATGGAAATTCGAAACTGAGCATGCATTGTGGTCACCACCAGTTGTAGACGGAGAAATTGTGTTTCTTTCTTCGATGGACCATTTCTTATATGCAATCGATTTGAATAGCGGATCCAAAATTTGGGGGATGGATATGGGTGGAGCAATCGTCTACAGTCCAACTTTGGAAAACGGTTCAGTGTTAGTTGCAACCATGGCAAATGAAGTAATTTCAGTAGATAAATCCGATGGAACTGTGGTTTGGAAAAATAAAGTTCCAGATGGACTATGGTGTCAACCGGTTGCTAGAGATGGCATTGTTTATTACGGTGATGCATTAGGTAAAATCTTTGCAGTTTCATCCGAAGATGGCAGTGTCAAATGGGATTACAACATGGGCGAAATGGTTTCCGGCGCTCCGGCAATCATGGAAACTGGCGTTGTTTTCGCAGGTGAAAATGGCAAATTGGTAGCTCTGGATTTTAATGGTGAACTTTTGTGGAATAGAACTGTAAACGGTAAACTTTATACTGGTCCAGTTGTTGTTGATAATCAATTAATTTTAGGAATTGTGCAAGGTGATGCAGTTATTCACACTTTCAATTTTGAAGGTACTGAAATCTGGACTCCTTTCACTCCTTCAAAGTAAAGGCAGGTAAATAAAATGTGGGATTCCCTGATTGTTACCCCCTTTATCAACGTTTTGTTGTTTATTTATGATATTTTTGGAAAGAATTTTGGAATAGCAATTATTCTTTTCACAATACTGATTAGACTAGTCACGCATCCTTTGATGGTTAAACAGATCAAAGGTTCTCAAGCCATGACTGAAATGCAACAAGATGAAGATTGGAAGAAAATTCAAGAAAAATATAAAGGCGATAAAGAAAAATTAGCCCAGGAACAAATGAATTACTACAAAACAAAAGGTATCAGTCCTTTTGCATCTTGTTTGCCAACATTAATTCAGTTCCCAATTATCATCGCTTTATATCAAAGTATTATTGCTGCTCTTGCATCAACACCTGTCGAAGTTTTAAATTTAGCAAGGAAAGTGTATCCAGCAATATTAGATGTTAGTTCATTAATTCCTTTAAATAGCAAATTTTTATGGATGGACCTTGGGCAACCAGAACGGCTGAATCTTCCATTCTTGTCATTTGGAATTCCAGTTTTGGCAATCGTTGTTGTTATTTCAACCTATGTCCAATCCAAACTAATCCAACCTCCTTCATCAAACCCAAAAGATCAGGCAGCAATGATGAGTAACATGATGAGTTTGTATATGCCTTTCTTCATGGGTTACCTCGCTTTAACTTTAGCATCCGGATTATCTTTATATTTCTTAATCTCAAACGTAGCCGGTATTTTGCAATATGCGATGTTAGGTAAAGTTAATTGGCGAAATTTGATCCCTGGTGTGAAACCTAAAGTTGCACCTGTAAAATCAAAGAAGAAATAAAAAGGGAGGGTTTTAAAAATGTCTTTTGAAAAAATTACACAGGAATTTATTGCTCCTTCAGTGGAAGAAGCGATTGAACAAGGTGCACGTCAATTAGGGTTATCAATTGATTTATTGGATGTTGAAGTTCTGGATCCAGGAAGTCGTGGTTTATTTGGATTAGGAAGCAGACAAGCTAGAGTTCGCTTATCGATTAAGACTGGTTCCGAAGTCAATAATGAAAAGTCAAATTCAAATAGCAAAAAGCAACAAACCAATGAAGTTAATCAACCAATCAAAGTAGAGAAGATTGAAAAATCTGAGAAATCTGATCAATCTTCATCCGATCCGGTTCTAAAACTGGCTCAGGAAGTTGTCAGTGAACTTCTCGAAAAAATGCATATTGAAGCTAAAGTTGAAGCGAAATTTCTACCTCCTGCTGATGATAAGGATCGTGATCTGGTAACAGTCGAAATTCAAGGTCGTGATTTAAGCATTTTAATTGGACGCAGAAGCGAGACATTAAACGCACTGCAATATATCAGCAGTTTGATCGTTGCAAAAGAATATGGTGAATGGATTCCCTTAATGATTGATGTTCAAGGATATCGGGAAAGACGTGAACGACAATTACGAGTTCTGGCCAGAAGAATGGCTGAACAAGTGGTTCATACCGGCAGAAAACAAAATCTTGAACCAATGCCTGCGAATGAACGAAGAGTAATTCACCTCGAGTTGCGAGACCATGAGTTTGTCACAACAGAAAGCGTTGGAGATGAACCAAACAGGAAAGTTACGATCATTTTAAAAAAATAGTTCCTTTGAAGGTGGAACGCCATTATCTGGCGTTCCACTTTTTAAATGACAGGTCCATAATTAATCACGTTTAATTATGTGGAGGAAGAAGTGAAAGCTGTCGATATAATCATCAAAAAACGAGAGAAACAAGTTTTATCCAAACAGGAATTAGAGTTTTTCGTAAATGGATTTACATCCGGTGAAATTCCCGATTATCAAGCTTCTTCCTGGGCAATGGCAGTTTTATTGAATGGTATGACAGATCAAGAGACAACGGATCTGACTTTAGCCATGGCTCATTCAGGGGATATATTGGATTTATCCGGAATCGTAAAAATCAGCCTTGATAAACACTCTACCGGCGGAGTAGGTGATAAAACAAGTTTGGTTGTGGGTCCTCTTGTTTCAGCCTGTGGTCTTCCTTTTGGTAAAATGTCCGGTCGTGGATTAGGGTTTAGCGGAGGAACACTGGATAAATTAGAATCGATCCCCGGTTATCGCGTAGATCTTTCTCCTAAGGAATTTACAAATCAATTAAAAAAAGTTGGAATTGTTTTGTCCGGGCAAAGTGGCAATATGGCTCCTGCTGATGGAAAATTCTATGCTCTAAGGGATGTGACAGGAACGGTCCCTTCCATTCCATTAATTGCATCATCCATCATGAGCAAAAAAATTGCTTCCGGAGCACAAGCTATGGTTTTGGATGTGAAAGTAGGGGTGGGTGCTTTCATGGAAACTTTGGAAGAAGCCAGAATACTTTCCAGGTTAATGGTCTCAATTGCGAACCTTACCGGGCGAAAAGCTGTGTGCATGTTGTCAGATATGAATCAACCTTTAGGTAATGCCGTTGGAAATTCGCTTGAATTACTTGAAGCTATTGATACTTTACATGGCGGGGGACCAAATGATTTTACCGAACATTGCATTGCTGCGGCATCTTACCTGGTTGTGTTAGGAAAAAAGTCGAAAAACCTGATGGAAGGTCGAAGGTTGGTCGAAGATTCTTTAAAAAACGGAAAAGCATGGGAGCAATTCCGAAAATTAGTTATCGCCCAGGGTGGAGATGTGGATTTTATTGATAATCCGGAATTGTTGCCAAAAGCTGAATTTATTCAAACTGTAAATTCCAAAACCAATGGTTACATCAAATTCATTAATGCCAGGGTGATTGGTGAGACTTCCGTTGATCTTGGTGCGGGAAGAGCGAAGAAAAGTGATACGGTAGATCATGCTGTTGGAATCATTGTTCATCGAAAAGTTGGTGACTTTGTTCTTGAGGGTGAACCGATATTTACAGTTCATGCAAATTCATCGGATAAGTTACAGGCCGCGCTCTTGAAAATCGAAGATGGTTTCCAATTTCAAGAGAAAAAATGTGATCCCTTACCATTATTTTATGAAATAGTTGAATAAACGAAAAATCTAAATCAGAAAAAATCAATTTTCACAGGTTTGATTTTTTGCCTGGATTCTGGTATGATCTGGTATCAATCAAACATAAAAAGCGATGATGGAAACGAGTAAATGATCAATGTTTTACAGAGAGCCTGAATGGTGAAAGCAGGTAAGCGAGTGATTATTGAAAATCCTTCCGGAGCTTTGACCTGAACAATCAATAATTGATTTATTAAGGAAAACGGACTCGCCTATCGTTAAAAAGGTGCAGATATCTTAAAAGTATCTGGTCAAGTGCTCGCTACTCTTTGTGAGAAGCAGGGTGGTACCACGGGAATTTTCTCGTCCCTGAGATGGATGAGAAATTTTTATTTAATTTGGAGGAAAGATGTTTAAAGCCGTTTCACCGAAATTGAATGTAATTGAAATGGAAGAATCAATTTTAGAAATTTGGAAAAAAGAGAATGTATTTAAGAAAACTCTGGATGAAAGAATGGGTTGTCCTGAATATGTTTTCTATGAAGGTCCTCCTACCGCCAATGGCCGTCCTGGTGTTCATCATGTCTTGGCTAGAGCATTTAAAGATATTTTTCCCCGATTTAAAACCATGCGAGGATATTACGTCTCTCGTAGAGGTGGTTGGGATACACATGGGTTGCCGGTAGAAATTGAGGTCGAAAAACAATTAGGGTTTACGAACAAACAGGAAATTGAAGATTATGGTGTTGATAAATTCAATGCAAAATGTCGTGAATCTGCCTTTACGTATATCCAGGAATGGGAAAAGTTAACGGACCGAATTGGTTTTTGGGTAGATCTTGAGACAGCATACATCACATTCAAGAACTCATATATTGAGTCGATCTGGTGGATTTTAAAACGATTTTGGGATAAAGATTTGTTGTATCAAGGGTTTAAGGTTGTTCCTTATTGCCCAAGATGTGGAACACCATTATCCGATCATGAAGTAGCTCAAGGGTACGATGACGCTGTCGATCCCTCAGTTTTCGTTAGAATGCGTGTTTTAAACCAGGAAGACACTTCCTTATTAGTTTGGACGACAACCCCATGGACTTTACCAGGTAATGTTGCTGTGGCTGCTGGAGCTGATGTTGATTATGTTAAGGTTGAGCGTATTGTTCATGATGATCACAAAGAAAAATTAATCCTCGCTGAAGCGCTTTTATCAAAGGTTTTTGGAGAAGAAGAGGTTGTAGTTTTGGATCACTTTAAAGGTGCAACTTTAAAGGATTTGACCTACGAACCTTTGTATAAATTCTTGCCTCTGGAAAAGCCAGCACATAGGGTTGTTCTGGGTGATTTTGTCACCACAGAAGATGGAACCGGCCTTGTTCATATAGCTCCTGCATTCGGAGCAGATGACATGAATATCTCAGTAGAAAATGATTTACCTTTCTTAATGACAGTCGCTTCGGATGGTAGCTTTATTCCTTCTGTAACACCGTGGGCAGGTATTTTTGTCAAGGATGCTGACCCAAAAATTACGAAGGATTTATTGGAACGTGGTTTATTGTTTCGTGAAGGCAAGATTACGCATACTTACCCATTTTGTTGGCGATGTTCGTCACCTTTGTTATATTATGCCAGACCAACCTGGTATGTTCGAACGTCATCCTATAAAAATAAGATGGTTGAGTTAAATAATAAGATCAATTGGTATCCCGGACATATTAAGAATGGCCGGTTTGGAAATTGGTTGGAAAACAATGTTGATTGGGCTTTAGGCAGGACGCGATATTGGGGCACACCTTTACCTGTCTGGCAATGTAAATCCTGCGAACATCAATTATGCATTGGGTCGGTTGCAGAATTATCCGAATTTTCTGGCCGTGATCTAACGGATCTTGATCTTCACCGGCCTTATGTGGATGAAATTCATATCGCTTGTCCTTCCTGTGGTGGAGTCATGAACCGGGTACCAGAGTTAATTGATGTCTGGTTTGATTCTGGTTCAATGCCTTACGCACAATGGCATTA
>CAZPIM010000022.1:0-16295 GCA_964586385.1 uncultured Anaerolineaceae bacterium | reverse complement strand
ATAGAAGGATTTGTGGATCAATTATCGAATTGGTATTTAAGGAGATCACGTCGTCGATTCTGGAAAAGTGAATCGGATGGGGATAAGTTTGCTGCTTATGCAACGTTGTATGAAGCCCTCAAGACGATTAGTTTGCTTCTCGGACCAACTATGCCATTTATGGCAGAAGCACTTTATCAAAATCTGGTTCTTAGTGTCGTGCCAAATTCCAATGTTTCTGTTCATTTAGAAAAATGGCCAGAATTTAAAGAAGATTGGATCGATGAGTCCTTAAATAAAGAAATGGCACTGGTAATGAAATTGGCTTCCATCGGTCATGCAGCCAGAAATCGCGCCAACAGAAAAGTAAGACAACCACTTTCCGAAGCAGCTTTTTCTGTTGGAAATGTAGAAGAAAGATCGATTGTGAGTAAATATTCCGATATTCTGGAAGATGAACTCAATGTCAAAAAAGTTCGTGTGTTGGATGCAGCTACCGAAGCAGTTTCCTATGAAATAAAACCACTTCCAAAGCAATTGGGACAAAAATACGGCGCAAAATTTCCGGCGATTAAATCAGAATTATCGAAACTTGACCCGGAAATTTCTGCAAAGACCCTCTTAGAGAATAATCCGGTCGTTGTTTTTGTCGATGAAACCCGTTTCGAAGTACTTCCTGAGGAACTGGAAGTTCGTGCGATGGCGAAAGAAGGATATGCGGTTGCTGCTGAAGGAGCTTATCTGGCTGCTCTGGTTACTGAGCTAACCCCGGAATTGGAAAAAGAAGGTTTATCCAGAGAATTTGTCCGCCGGGTTCAGGATTTGAGAAAGACGGCAGATTTTGATATAGCGGACCGTATTAAATTGTTCTATGCTGCAACACCTAAACTGAATCAGGCGATAAAAGAATATTCGGAATACATTATGGGAGAAACATTAGCCGTTGCGATAAAAGAAGAGCTCCCTCCAGAAAATCTCACTCAGATCAATACCGATTTTGATGGTGAGAATCTGATCGTTGGTGTTGAGAAAATATAAAAATACACGCTAAAAACATTGATTTGATCCATACTTGGTTAGTGAATACTGAGTTTGAAGAGTGAAATTTAAACATAAAGCAAAAGATTTTTCCTAAAATCTTTTGCTTTATTTATCACGAATAACAACGCCAAACCGAGATTCTAAAAAAATACGGTAAAATCTATACATCTTCTAAAAAGGGTACATTTTTGAAAAAATATTTTAAAGCATATTTATTTTTATTGATTATCTCAACAATTATTATCGGATTGGATCAATATACTAAATATTTAGTTCGGGAAAATATTGAGATGTGGACTGGTGTATGGGCGCCCTGGGATTGGATTATTCCCTATGCTCGTATTATCCATATTCCGAATACCGGTGTAGCATTTGGTATGTTTCAGGATAAAAGCTGGTTATTTACGATTTTTTCTTCTGTCATAGCCACGATTATTATTATTTACTTTCCGCGTGTACCAGCCGCTGATTGGTCGTTACGATTAGCGATGGCATTGCAATTTAGTGGTGCAGTAGGAAATTTGATCGATCGCTTGACGGTTGGACATGTAACGGATTTTATTTCAATCGGGAATTTTGCCGTTTTTAATGTGGCGGATTCAAGTATCACAGTTGGTGTAATAGTTTTAATCATTGGCGTTTGGATTCAGGAACGCAATGAGAAAAGAAAACAGAAAGAAAATGAGTTTTTATTGAAAGACACAAACTTAAATGAATTTGAGATCCAAAAATGATTACTGCCAGAAATTTTGTTTTTGGAGAAAAAAAAGCCACCCGCTTGGATAAGTATCTTGTTATCCAATTTCCGGACTTTTCACGTTCACGCCTTCAATCTCTTATTCGGGATGGATTGGTTTCGGTTAATCAATCGGTCATCACAAAAAATGGATTCGAACTTGAAAATGGAATGGTTGTTGATGTTTTGGTCCCGGAAGCTATCGATTCCGGGATTAAACCCGAAAATATTGATTTGAATATCGTTTTCGAGAGCGTTGATTTAATGATAATTAATAAACCTGCCGGAATGGTAGTTCATCCGTCTGCAGGGCATATAACCGGAACACTTGTGAATGCAGCTCTTGCTCATTCACCAGAAATGGAAGGGATTGGCGGGGAAATTCGGCCTGGTGTGGTTCACCGTCTGGATAAAGATACATCGGGTTTAATATTAATGGCGAAGAATGATCGTACGCACAGATTTCTTCAGGAACAATTTAAGAATCGAACCGTTAAAAAAACTTATTTAGCCATAACCGATGGAAACCCGCCTACACCGGTTGGACGAATTGAAGCCGCAATTGGAAGAGATCCTTCTCACCGAAAAAAAATGGCGATTGTACCTATTCAAAGAGGACGTGAAGCGATTACGCAATACAAGGTAATTGAGTCTTTCAAAAACCATGCACTCATCGAAGCGAAGCCATTAACAGGCAGAACACATCAAATTCGTTTGCATCTTGCTTTTTTGGAATGTCCCATTGTTGGTGATCATCTTTATGGAAAAAGAAATTTAACATTGGATGTCAGTCGTCATATGTTACATGCTTATAAACTGGAAGTTATTTTACCCGGAGAAAACCAAGTAAGGGTCTTTGAAATTCCATTACCTCCGGATATGGAAAATGCTTTATCAATTTTAAGATTGAATTAAGATAAGGAGTGATCATGATCGATTTAAGGTCGGATACTGTAACGCTGCCTACGGATGATATGCGAAAAGCAATGGCGAGTGCGCTAGTTGGAGATGATGTTTATCAGGAAGATCCGACCGTAATTGAATTAGAAAAAATGTCTGCTGAAATAATGGGAAAAGAAGCAGGACTTTTTCTTTCCTCCGGGACAATGGGGAATCTTGTAGCCATTCTTGCAAACTGCCAAAGGGGAGATGAAGTGATCATGGGTGATCAATCTCATACCTTTCACTATGAAGTGGGTGGTGTTGCTGCACTCGGAGGTGTAATGCCTCATACTTTACCTAACCAACCGGATGGAACGATACTTATCGATCACATTCTATATGCTATTCGGGGGGAAGATATTCATGAACCAACAACAAAAATGATCGTTTTAGAGAATACACACAATCGATGTGGTGGCGTGGCAGTTTCAAAAGCGTACCTTGATCAGGTTGGTGAATTGGCTAAAAATCATCACTTGTCCCTTCATATCGATGGAGCAAGAATTTTCAACGCAGCCAGTAAATTGAAAGTTGAAGTCAAGGAATTAGTAGAAAAAGTAGATTCGGTTACATTTTGCCTTAGCAAAGGGCTCGGTGCTCCTGTTGGTTCTGTATTATGTGGTCCTACTGATTTCATCCTTCGTGCCAGAAAAATAAGAAAACAATTAGGTGGTGGTATGCGGCAAGCTGGAATTATTGCAGCAGGCGGAATTTATGCACTAACACATCACATTGATCGTTTGGTAGATGATCATCAGCGTGCGATTGAATTAGCAAATGGTTTGAAAGAAATTCCTGGAATACATTTGCATTTAAAATCCCCACAAACAAATATGGTTTTCTTAAAATTAGATTTTCAAAATCAAAAATCAATTGACCAGTTACATGAACGTCTGAGAAGTAACGGGATTTTGGTGGGTTTAACCGGGTCATCGACGATGCGCCTGGTTACTCATTTAGACATTAACGATAATGATATTAAAAAAATTATCCATTGTTTTTCAGAATTATCTCAAGAATTTCTGATGAGTTAATTCGCGAACAAATGAAAAATACGTAATATTTTCTCTGATATAATCCTTAATAAGAAGTTTAGGTCTGAAGAATTTCGTATTTACACATTGTTTTTATATATTATTCTCGTTTTTTCCCACTTTTAAACCGAATTGGAGGGTCTTATGAAAGACTTTTTTACGCTTGAGGAGATCGATAAGGTCGCTGATGCCATTAAAGCCAGAACGAAATACCATCCAAGAATTGGGTTAATTTTAGGTTCCGGATTAGGCGAACTGGCAAATTCTATAGAAATGGCGGATCACATTTCGTATGGAGATTTGCCATTTTGGCCCATGTCAACTGTCCATGGACATGCTGGAAAATTAGTGATTGGTCTCCTTGAAAACCAACCAGTTATCGTCATGCAGGGAAGAGCACACTTTTACGAAGGTTATAGCATGGCGGAAATAGGGTTGCCAGTCAGAGTCATGCAACGTCTTGGTGTTGAAATGATGATTGTCACCAATGCTGCCGGCGCAATTAATCCGGATTATGAGCCCGGTGATGTAATGTTTATTTCAGATCATATTGCTTTGATCGGAATGACTGGAAATAACCCATTACGTGGACCAAATTTAGATGAGCTTGGTCCACGATTTCCTGATATGAGTCAAGCATATGACCGGAAGTTATTGAAATTGGCTTTGAAAATTGCAGAAGAGAACCAGATCAAACCGAACGCGGGTGTGTATGTTGGGCTATCCGGCCCTTCATTTGAAACACCTGCAGATCTACGTTTCTTGCGTGTCATTGGTGCGGATGCTGTGGGAATGTCAACAGTTCCCGAAGTAATTGTTGCAGTACATGGCGGAACCAAAGTTTTGGGTATATCGGGCATCAGTAATAAGGCAAATTTGGATGGTGAAACTGTCACATCCCACGAAGAAGTATTGCAAGCCGGGCGCGTTTTAGTACCAAAACTCACAAAAATAATTAAAGGTTTAATCTCAAAAATCGATTAAGGTTGTCCCATAAAAAATGTATGATATTGTTCTTTTTTTATCCCAAAATGAGATTTACTTTTATCTCATCTTAGGTGGGATTTCCATCTTCTTAATTTCAAAACTTTTTAATGCAATTTCTCAATGGCGTGATGCAGCTTTTGGTTTGGAAAGGGAGATAGCGCAAAGAAAATTTGGTACATCGTTAACTTTATTGATTTTAATTTTTGTTTTAGCAATCTCAGAATTTTTTTTAGTTTCATACTCATCAAGCTTTATGCCAGATTTGGCAGGCATTGCCACCCCTACCATGGATTTGTTAGCCAGCCCAACTGCGACATTACCTGCGACACAAGATGTTTCAACTCAAGTAGCACTGGGAACAAATACGCCGACAGTTTCCCAGGATGGTTGTATTCAAGGTCAGTTGGAATGGATTTCTCCCACACAAGGTGGAGAAGTGGCTGATGTTGTGAAATTAATTGGGACGGTAAATATTCCTAATTTCGGTTTTTATAAATATGAATACACTGAACCCGGAAATTCAATTTGGAAGACGATCGCAGGTGGAAATACAACAAAATTAGAAGAAGAAATAGGTGCATGGAACACGACACAACTCATTCCGGGTGACTATTTATTACGTTTGGTCGTGCTTGATAATCAGAATTTTGAGTTTCCGGCATGTATTGTGCAAGTAAGGGTAATCATCCCATAATTAAGGAGAGAGAAAATGCCACAGATAGAAATTCGTCCAGCAGTCTCACCGGATATCATTGAATTAATACATTTAGATCACTCATGCAAAACAAACTATGTCTGGCAAATGGACCGGAATATTAATGAAGGTCAATTTCAAATTACTTTTCGTGAAATCCGGCTTCCCCGGCCAATCCAGGTGCCTTACCCACGTTTAGCTGAAAGTCTGGAAGATGAATGGCAACTCGCCTCAGGTGTTTTAGTAGCAACACATGAAGGAAAACAGGTAGGCTATACAAGATTATCCGAAAATGAAGAAATTCAAATGGTAATCATTAAGGATATTGTGGTCGATTTCCCTTTGCGAAGGCAAGGAATTGGGATTGCATTAATTCTAGCCGCCCAAAATTGGGCAATTCAAAGGAATAATCGAAAAATCATGTTCGAAATGCCATCAAAAAATTTCCCTGCAATCAAATTGGCATTTAAATTGGGCTTTGAATTTTCAGGCTATAATGATTCTTATTATCCCAATAAAGATATAGCGTTGTTTTTTTCCAGATTCTTAAAATAATTTTATCAGTGTAAAAGACTTAATATGAATTGGTTTGAAGGTTTTATTAATCTTGTCAGGACGATCAGTGACATTCTGACCGCTGGCATTGCTATTACCGCTTTCTCATTACTTTTATACGCTCTCACGTTCAACTTAAAAGATCGTGTGGCGCGATCTTTTGCCTTAATTTTACTGTGTGTAGTCATCGTTTTTACGGCTGAAGCATTGGGTGGAATTGCCTCAGAAGAGAACAGTATTGAAATTTGGTTACGAATTCAATGGGTTGGCGTGATTTTATTACCTCCTACTTATCTTCATTTTTCTGATGCACTTGTTGAAACAACCGGTCGACCCAGTCGATGGCGCAGACGATGGGCAGTAAGACTAACGTATGGTTTCTCGTTTTTCTTATTAATTACATTGCCTTTAAATCTTTTGGTTGGTCCGGTCGTAATGGATTTGAATCCTGCTCCGCATTTGCAGAGAACAATATTTACTGAATTATTTACTATTTACTATTCCATCATCATGATTTTAGCCTGGATCAATTTTGCCAGAGCATATGTCAGAACGGTTACACCTGCATCCCGAAGAAGAATGGGATATCTTGTAATTGGTGCATTAGCACCTGCCTTAGGATCATTTCCATTTTTACTTTTCGGCTCTGAAATCGCTAGTCGCAACCCGGGTGGTTTTTGGATTGCAGCTATGATCAGCAATTTGTTTGTTGGTGCATTGATCATTTTAATGGCTTATGCAACTGCTTTTTTTGGTGTTTCCTTGTCGGACAGAGTTGTAAAAACGCGCTTATTAAATTTTCTTTTACGTGGTCCGGTTACAGCAAGTTTGACCCTGGCATTAACGACATTAGTTCGAAGAACTGGGAATGTATTTGGATGGGATTTTAATGTTTTTGTCCCAATCGTTATGGCAGTAACCATCATTCTTTTCCAATATTTAATTACTTTATTTTCTCCTTACATTGAAAAGTGGCTTTTTTATGGAAATGATCAACGAGATTTGGAAATGCTGCAATCCTTAGAGGACCATCTTCTCACACGAAATGATTTATTGGAATTTCTTGAGATGATCCTGGCAGCGGTTATAGATCGATTACAAGCAAAAGGCGCATTTCTGGCATCAATTAGTGAAGAAGGTCTGGAATTAATCATAACTAGTGGGAAAACGAGATTTAATGGTCAAGAGATGTCGGATGAGTTGACAAGGATAGTGACAGAGAACGGTGAATTACCCGAAATATTGCTTTGGGGAGAAGATAATATTTTCCCATTAACGGAAAAAGTGGGCGGGAATTCAGGAAACCCAAATTTGTTAGGATTAATGGGAATTACAGGAATCGAAATTGAAAAATTAGATCTAGATCAAAAACAATCCTTAGATTTATTGTGCCAAAGAGCTTCCATGGCATTGCAGGATCGTCAATTACAAATGGAAATTTTTCAATCATTGGAAAATCTTACAAGGCATGTGGACTATATCCAAAAACTCAGGGCGAAAGGCCGCTATGATAGCGAAGGTGTTTTTAGCCACGAATTAGCGTTGGAAAATGATGATATTATGACCTGGGTAAAAGATGCTTTGACCCATTATTGGGGAGGACCAAAATTTACAGAAAATCCATTAATGAAATTTAAAACAGTCCAACAATTAGCGAAACAAAACGAAGGAAATTTTTCAAATGCATTACGAACTTTATTGAAAAATGCCATTGAAGATGTAAAACCGGAAGGTGAAAGAAAGTTAACATCTGAATGGATACTGTATAATATTCTAGAAATGAAATTCTTAGAAGGTAGAAAAGTCAGGGAAATTGCACTCAAATTGTCGATGTCTGAAGCAGATCTTTATCGAAAACAACGGGTAGCAATTGAAGCTGTAGCAAAAACAATTATGGATCTGGAAAAAGGTTCAGATTCCTCGGGTGGGGAAGTACACGATAAGTAATATTTGTTTCTACGTATTATTGTTTTTTATTGGGAGGGTAGATGTTACCGCAACAAACCAAAGCAAATTCTGAACCTGAAATCCCAAATTTAGATGAAGGATGGTGGGCTTCAGTTTTATCGGATGAGGAATCATTCCAATCGGAGTTCAGAGATTCAGAATCGAAATCGTTGTCGCCTTCAAATTCGTTATTAGTTGACTGGGATCAGGTTCAGACACTATTTGAGCGTGATGAAATTGTGGCGTTATTTGTACAAGGATTTAATCGGGGCGGGTTATTGGTACAAGGGGAGGATGTTCAAGGATTTGTTCCATTATCACACCTGATTGATTCTCCTACATTAACCTCGGAAGAAGAGCGGCGAGATTATCTGGCAAATTATGTTGGTAAAACATTAAAATTAAAAGTGATTGAATGTGAACCTGGTCAGGAACGAATTGTTTTGTCCGAAAGGGCAGCACTCGCTGGTGAAGGTTGCCGTAAAGCACTGTTCCAATCTCTAAAAACAGGATCCATTGCGAATGGAATTGTAACGAACGTAACTGAATTTGGTGTTTTCGTTGATCTGGGTGGTGTTGAAGGTTTGATCCATGTTTCCGAGCTTTCATGGGGTAGAGTACAGCACCCTGGTGAGGTCTTGTTGGTAGGCCAACCGATCAAGGTTTTAGTATTACAGGTTAGTGAAGAAAACGCACGTATCGCATTAAGTCTTAAGAGACTTTATAGCAACCCTTGGGAAACTCTGGCTGAATTGTATCGACCAGGTGATATAGTAAATGCTACAGTCACTGCAATCACTCGATTTGGCGTATTTGCACGATTGGATGAAGGTATTGAAGGATTAATTCACATTTCATCAATTTCTGGACCGATTTCTCAAAAAAACTTAAATCAGATGTTTTCGACTGGTGATGAGATTACAGTCAAAATTTTACATATTGACATTGAACGGCGTAGACTTGGCTTAGGTCTTTTGGATGAGTAAAAACCAAAGCGGAAATAGAATATCTTCAAAAAAACCGGCAAATGAACCGGAAATACGACAGAATGACCGTGTAGGTCTTATTCAATTGTTTTATCGATATGGATGGGATGCGCTAGCGGTTTTTGCTGTTATTGTTGGTTTGTTGACACTATTTGGAAAAATTGGTTGGACTCAAGGGACTCTGATTTCTATTTGGTTGAATTTTCTCGATCAGTTATTTGGTTGGGGAACCTATGGAATCATATTTTCCCTTTTTTTCATCGCTTATTGGATATTTCGAAGAAGAGTTAAAGGGGAAGAAAAAATCCGGCTTGGAAAGATTATTGTCATCGAGATTGCTTTTTTCTTCTTATTGGCATTATTTTCAGTCATTGGTAATGCGGATTTAGTCAGAGCAGAATCAGGAAAAGATGGCGGTATTATTGGCTGGGGTCTGGCAAGCCTTTTGCTGCGTTTCATTCCGGACCCAGCATTAAGAATCCTGCTCATTGTTTTTATCATCATGTTTACAGCGATTGGTTTTGGTTTTTTTGCTTTTCTGATTAAGTTTTTGGATAAATTGTTAGTAAAAATAGGGCAGGACTCTGATTTGCCTTCAGCCTCATCCATTGATCATACAATGGCAAATCCAACTAATCCAACTTCTGGAAAACGCGCCAAAGAATCGAATTTGGATCAAACTCCGGCGAAATCCGGTTTGCTTTTATTTCGCGATCAAAAATTACCATCGCTTGATTTACTGGCCAGAGAACAAACAGTCATCATGGATGATGTTCAGGTTCGGCAAATGGGATTTCAAATTGAAAGGACGTTGCAGGATTTTGGCATACCCGCAAAAGTTGCCGGCTATCGGATTGGACCAACAGTCACCCAATTTGCTATTGAACCAGGTTTTGTGGAACGTGAAGCCAATGATGGAACGATTAGTAAACATAAAGTTCGGGTCTCTCAAATATCTTCATTGGCCAAAGATCTTGCTTTAGCCTTATCTGCTGAAAGATTACGTGTCGAAGCTCCCATCCCTGGGCAATCGTACATCGGGATTGAGGTGCCAAACCCGCAAAGCAAAGTGGTTCGTCTCAGACCAATATTAGAATCAGATACTTTTCATAAAGTAAATTCATTATTAACATTAGCGCTCGGGCAGGATGTTTCAGGGCAACCAGTAGTAGCTGACTTAATCAAAATGCCACATTTATTAATTGCTGGAACAACCGGTTCAGGTAAATCGGTTTGTGTCAGTGCAATTACTGCATGTTTAATTATGAATAACTCACCAGAATCGCTAAGATTGGCAATGCTAGATCCAAAAATGGTCGAATTGGCAAGGTTTAATGGCGTTCCCCATCTGCTTGGTAAAGTGGAAACTTCCATTGATCGAATGATAGGTGTGTTGCATTGGGCTATTGCAGAAATGGACAGACGCTATCGATTGCTTGAAGAAGCAAAAGCACGAGATTTGGATGCTTACAACATAAAAATGTCGCGAAAGAATCAAGAAGCATTACCTAGAATTGTTATTTTGATTGATGAGTTAGCGGATTTAATGATGTCATCCGCAGACCAAACGGAACAATGTTTGGTAAGGCTGGCGCAAATGGCGCGAGCAATTGGTATACATTTAATTGTTGCTACCCAGCGGCCTAGTACAGATGTTGTCACGGGATTGATTAAAGCAAATTTCCCCGCCAGAATTTCGTTTTCAGTCGCATCTTCCATCGATTCGCGCGTAATTCTGGATGTGAATGGTGCAGAAACTTTAATGGGCAAGGGCGATATGTTATTTCTAGCTCCAGACGTTGGTGCACCGCAAAGAGCCCAGGGTGTATTTGTTACAGACCAGGAAATTGATAACATTATTGGTTATTGGCAAAAAGCTCAGGGACAGGCAGGTTCAGATGAAGCTCCATGGGAATCTTTGATGAAAGTAATGGAGGATAATCCGGATGATCTTGTAAAACAAGCCATTGATTTGGTGAAAACCTCTAGACGTGCATCAGCATCTTTGCTTCAAAGAAAGTTAAGAATAGGATTTCCACGTGCTGCCAGGCTACTGGATCAATTGGAAGAGATGGGAGTTGTAGGACCATCGCAGGGTGGAGGAAGAGACAGAGAAGTATTGATTGATCCTCAGGATAATTGGGAAAAAATTGGTGATGCAGATGAGGAAAATTAATACAATTCATTGTTGTCTTGACAGTTTTTATTGCGTAGGATAGCATAAATAACAAAAATATGATGGGACTGTAGGTGAAATTTGGAAAGAACGGCAGAAAAAAAGAATATGAGTTTTACAGATTTTTTGCGCGTTCGGTTTAAAGGTTTACTCGATCCAATCGCAGGATTTCTTAATAAGATTGGATTAAAACCGAATATGGTAACTATATTCGGTTTATTAGGGAATATTGTCGCAGCGTATTTATTAGCGATTGGCGAGATCACCTGGGGTGGATTATTTGTTTTAGTTTTTGCTCCAATTGATGCATTAGATGGAACGATGGCGCGATTAAGGGGAGAAACAACACGTTTTGGTGGATTTGTCGATTCGGTGACGGATCGATATTCAGAAATATTGGTTTTTGGGGGTTTATTAATTTATTTTGCTATGCAATCAAATATTGTTGCAACGATCCTGTGCTTTGTTGCTGCAACGGGTTCTTTAATGGTTTCTTACACACGAGCACGCGCAGAGTCTTTAAATTACGAAGCAAAAGTGGGATTTCTAACGCGTGTCGAGCGTTATTTTATCTTAATCCCTTGTCTTATTTTTAATTGGCCTATAGTTGCTATATGGATTTTGGCGATATTTACTAATTTAACGGCAATTCAAAGAATATATTCTGTTAGAAAACAAGCATACGCAATTAATGATGTTGTTGGTAAAAAAAATAAAGAAAATTTATAGGTGACTCGATGCCAGATGGAATTTCAATCGGTAATTTTGAAATAAAATTTTATGGAATAATCATCATGCTTGGCGCATTATTGGCTGCCTGGCTGACATCAAAAGAAGCAAAAAGGCGCGGATTAAATCCCGAAATGGTCTGGGATATGCTGCCTTGGCTATTGATAGCCGGAATCATTGGAGCACGCTTATGGCATATTTTCACTCCATCAGCTTCCCTTGTTGCCTTAGGTATTGATACGAAGTATTATCTGACCCATCCACTAGACGCTATTAATATTCGTAATGGTGGGTTAGGTATCCCAGGTGGTGTAATGGGGGGAGCATTAGCTTTATGGATTTATGCACGCTCCAAAAAGACAAGTTTTGCAGCCTGGACTGACATAATCGCTCCCGGTTTGGCATTGGCTCAAGCGATAGGTAGATGGGGAAATTTCTTCAATCAGGAGCTTTATGGGGGACCGACATCTTTACCCTGGGCAATCTTTATCGAACCTGCATATCGGTTACCTGAATATATTAATGAAGCCTATTATCACCCTATGTTTCTATATGAATTCTTATGGAATATGATGAATATGGGTCTTTTATTGTTTTTGGGTAGGAAAGTTCAAAACAAATTGATGACAGGCGATCTGTTTTTAATTTATTTGATCATATATCCGGTTGGAAGATTCGCTTTAGAATTTATGCGATTGGACCCATCAAATATCGGTGGTATGAATGCAAACCAGACAACAATGGCTGTAATTGCAATTTTGTCTGCCGCAACCTTGGTTCTAAAACATACTGTTTTGAAAAAGAAAACTTCCGCCATCAAAGTGACTCCAGAAATTCAATAATTAATCACTTGTGAACAAAGATTAAGTGGGACATTTCTGTAATGATTGAGACTCACGGACTGACCAAATATTTTGATCAATACAAGGCAGTTGATCATATTAATCTTAGTATCCCCGCAGGAGAGATTTTGGTCTTGCTCGGTCCAAATGGTGCCGGCAAAACGACTACAGTACGCATGCTTACATCAATACTTCGCCCGTCCGAAGGCACTGCGAAAATTGGTGGTTTTGACATCGTGAAAGATGCGCACATTGTCCGCTCAATGGTTGGCGTTTTGACAGAACATCATGGGTTGTATGGGAGAATGGATGCTGAGGAATATCTGATTTTTTACGGGGAATTATATGGATTAACTCGCCAAGAATGTCTGAATAGATTTATTCCTCTATTGGAACAATTTGGAATGTCAGAGTATCGAAAAAAGCGGTTAGGCGAATATTCGAAAGGCATGCGCCAAAAACTGGCATTAATTCGGGCATTGATCAATAATCCACCAGTCTTGTTGTTAGACGAACCAACTTCAGCCATGGATCCGGAAAGCGCAATGATGGTTCGCAATGCAATCAAGAGTCTCAGAAGAAACGACCGCACGATTATTTTGTGCACTCACAATTTAAGCGAAGCGGAAGAGCTGGCGGATCAGGTTGCGATTATTGATCATGGAAATATTGTTCTTAATAACTATTTACAGGAAATTAAAAAATCTTTACTCGGAAACCCAATCTTCGAAGTTGTTTTTACAAGAGAAATTGATGGATGGAACCCACCACAAATCGAGGGTGTCATTTTGCTGGATAAAAATTCAAAATCAATCCAATTTGAGATTTCTGATCCTCAAAACCTGAATCCAATTCTAATTAAGAAAATTTCAGAGGCTTATCCAATACGTTCTTTTCAGGAAAAACCCAGAAAATTGGAAGATGCTTATTTAGAAGCGATCAAACATCAAGTCAGTTGAGGGAAATTTGAAAAATGAATTTGGTCCTGTCTTAATAATTGCAAAACGTGAAATAAAAGACCAATTTCGAGATTGGCGAATTGTTTTCCCAATTATTGGATTGACCATTTTTTTTCCTTTTTTAATGAACTTTACTGCAAACAGTATGTTAGATTTCGTTGAGCGCTATGGTGCCTCAATCGTAGGAGAGCGGCTGGTTCCTTTTTTAATGATGATTGTTGGTTTTTTCCCAATCTCGGTATCCTTAGTGATTGCCCTGGAAAGTTTTGTTGGAGAGAAAGAACGTGGAAGTATCGAGCCCTTATTAAATACTCCTTTGAAGGATTGGCAATTGTATGTCGGTAAGCTTCTATCATCAATTGTTCCACCATTAGTGGGTAGTTTTTTGGGAATGAGTGTTTATTGTATTGGATTGGTTTTTAATAAAGTTCCTTTGCCTGAACCAACTCTGATGATACAGATCGTTGCCCTGACGATTGTTCAAGCAATCGTAATGGTTAGTGGGGGCGTGGTCGTGTCAAGTCAGGCAACTTCAGTCAAAGCAGCCAATCTTTTATCCAGTTTTATTGTTATTCCAATGGCATTACTTATTCAAGGAGAAAGTATTGTCATGTTTTGGGGGGATTTCAGTACATTATGGTGGGCGGTATTTGGATTGTCAATTTTGGCATTATTACTCATCCGGGTTGGGTTAGCACACTTTAATCGTGAAGAATTATTAGGCAGGGAAATTGATGTGTTAAATTTTCGTTGGGGATGGAAAACATTTTCCCAAGCTTTTAAAGGTTCCGCGCACACAATCAAAGATTGGTATAAAAAGGAAGTTTTTGGATCATTAAAGAAAATACGTTTTGCTTTTTGGATTACGATTCTGATCACATTAATTAGTTTTTGGATTGGATCCAGGCAAATAGATAATTTTAATTTCTCATTTAATACAGGTGATATTCAACAAATGGAAGACCAAATCCGATCCATATTTTCTGGTTTCTCTTCCGATGGAATTGCTCCGGTAATCGCTGTGTTTTGGAGAAATTTTAGGGTTCTTTTACTTAGTTCATTCCTTGGACTTTTCTCATTTGGCATTTTGGGTGCTTTTCCATTAATGGCAACTATTGGTGTCGGCGGTTATTTAATGAGTCTTCTGCAATATAACGGTATTGGTGTTGGTGTATACTTATTTGGATTCATTTTGCCGCATGGAATTTTAGAAATTCCAGCAGCGATTATTGCAACAGCTGCCTTAATATACGGTGGGGCAGTTTTAGCAACGCCTGATTCGAGTCATACGATTGGTGAAGTATCATTGCATGCACTGGCTGATTGGTGCAAATTAATGGTAGGTATTGTAATTCCGTTGTTAATTCTTTCTGCTATGATTGAAGTTTGGATTACACCAAATATCGCTTTATCTTTGTTATTTTCGTGAGTCTTTAAGGAGTGGTAGATTGGAACAGGTGATTTTTTTAGGAACATCCAGCGCAATTTCAAATGAAAAACAGGAAAATTCACACCTGTTTTTCCAAAGTGGGGACAGAAAAATACTGGTTGATTGCCCTGGAAATCCGATTTCACGGATGAAAGAAGGAAAGATTAACCCGCTCGACTTAACGGATTTAATCATTACCCATTTTCATCCGGATCACGTTTCCGGATTACCACTACTGCTTATGGATTTGTGGATTATGGGTAGGAAAAACCCATTATCGATTTTCGGTTTAAAATTTACTTTAGATCGTGCTAAAGCAATGATGGAATTATTTGATTGGCAAAAATGGCCGGACTTTTTTGGAGTAAATTTTGTAGAGGTCGATGAAACAATTAATTCCCCAATCATCATTTCAAAGGAATTAAATGTCTTAACTGCTCCGGGAAAACACCTAATTCCATCAATAGGCGTTAAATTTGAATTCCCATTATCTGGAAAAAAAATTGTCTATTCGAGTGATACAGAACCATGCGAGTCGATTATGGCGCTGGTAAAAAATGCTGATATCTTAATCCATGAATCAGGTGGATCAGGTTTTGGTCACACTAGCGCAGAAAATTGTGGCAAAATAGCACTGGAAGCAGCAGTTAAGCAACTGTATTTGATTCATTACCCGGGTGAGATTTCTGAAAAAGACCTTTTATCACAAGCCTCAAAATATTTTACAGGGGATGTGTTTTTAGCAAAAGATTTCTTGACCATACAATTGGATTAATTTACCACCCTTCAAGGAATGTAATCCATTCCTGATTGGTCTGTATATGTCTTCCGAAGATATAAATTGCTTTTTGTGGGGGTGGCAACGGGGGTTTTATCAGCATCATTTTTGATTCTTTTATTGTCCGGCCACCTTTATAGTGGTTGCATGCCGGGCAGGCTGTCACAAGGTTTTCCCAGCTTGTGGATCCTCCTAAATGTTTAGGAATAACATGATCAATCGTTAAATTGGTTGACGTTTTTCCACAATACTGACATAAGAAATTGTCCCTTCTAAAAATTTCTTTACGTGAAAGGCAAACTCTTGTTTTTGGTCTGTGAACCATGTGTTGCAAACGGATAACAGATGGAATTGGAAAACTACGTCCAACAGAATACAAGCTTCCACGACCATTCGCGACTAAAATGGCTTTATCTGTTAACATCAATCCCATCGCGCGTTTTACTTCACAAATATTGATTGGTTCAAAGTTAGCATTTAA
>CAZPIM010000021.1:33063-37292 GCA_964586385.1 uncultured Anaerolineaceae bacterium | reverse complement strand
GTTTTTACTGTTACCCATGGGGAAGTCGTGTCTAAATATTTGTTCACTTCAGAAGCAATACGCATAGCCTCTTGTACTGCAGATCGTAAATGAACTGATTCAATTTCTTTCCCGATAACATCAAATCCTTGTTCTACGGTCGAAATTAATTGGACATCAATATCGGATAATTCACCTGGGTCAGGAACAATTCCTTCCCAATGTTTATATGCAAATGATAAAACTCTATTTGCCAAATTTCCCCAGGTCGCTACCAGTTCATCGTTATTGCGATGATAAAAATCATCCCAATCCCAATCTGTATCCCGTGATTCAGGCATTGTAACGGTCAGATAGTAACGAAGGGGATCTGGATCATGTCTTGTAAGAAAATCCCTCCCAAAAACTGCCCAATTCCGGCTACCACTGATTTTTTTACCTTCCAGGTTCATAAATTCATTCGCTGGGACATCATAAGGTAGAACCAATGTTTTTGGATTTTCTGAACCCATCATTTCATCAAAAGTAGTGGAAATGCCCAATAATTCTGCTGGCCAAATAATTGCATGGAACGGGATATTGTCTTTTCCAATGAAGTAATACGATTTTGAAGATTGTTCCATCCACCAATCTTTCCAAATTTCTGGTGTATTATTTATTTTTGCATATTCGATTGCAGCAGAAAGGTATCCTATAACTGCTTCAAACCACACATAAAGACACTTTCCAGATTGACCATCCAATGGAATCGGAATTCCCCAGTCCAAATCACGTGTTATGGGACGTCCTCTTAATCCGTCCGTTTGAATTTGGCCGATTGATTGTTTTAACACATTCGGTCTCCAAAATGACTCTTTTTCTTTTAGAAAATCGATAATATTTGGTTCTAATTTTCCCAAATCGAGGAAGAAATGTGTCGTTTCTCTTAATTCTGGAGTGGAACCATCTATTTTTGACTTCGGATCAATTAATTTTCCAGCTTCTAATAAATTTCCGCATTTGTCACATTGATCACTGCGCGCATTATCATATCCACAAATATAACAAGTTCCTTCTACATATCGATCAGGGAGGAATCTTGACTGTGCAGACGAATACCATTGTTCCTGCTTTTCCTGATAAAGAAAACCATTTTGATTTAAAGCCAGGAAAATTTTCTGTGCGACATCAAAATGCGATTCAGTATGGGTGCTTGTAAAAAGGTCATACGTTATACCCAATTGCTGAAATAGATCAAGAAACCCAGCATGATAGCGTTGATATACTTCAAATGCGGTGGTGTTCTCGGAGTCTGCCCTTACAGTTATTGGTGTTCCATGTGAATCTGATCCAGACACCATTAATACCCGATTCCCCTTGAGTCGGTGATATCGAGCAAAAATATCTCCAGGCAAATGTGAGCCGGTCAGATTTCCTACATGGATTTCTGCATTTGCATAAGGCCACGCGATGGCTACTAAAATAGTGTCTGTCATATCTACACCTCAATCAATAATATTGAAAAATTTTATCATGTTTCGGCATGAATTGCATTTTACGACATATTTGAGCGTAACGAATGGATCGTTTTTAAGAACATACATCTTTAATATAAGGTTTAGATCATGTATAATGAAATTATCTATTGATAGACAGGTATAAATGACATCAATTATTGATCCAAATTTAGCTTATGTACTAATTGTGGGTGGATTTGTTCTTTCCGTTCTTGCCATTCTTACTCCGGGAACTGGTGTGGTTGAAATTGGCGGAATTTTTGCATTATTACTTGGTGGATATGGCATAATATCGAATCCAACGAATTTATGGGCTTTTATATTTATTATTCCTTTCTTTCCTCTAATTCTTATATATAGAAAAATTAAGAAAGATTATTTATTGGCAATTGCAATAATTTTATTAAATATTGGAAGCTTTGCAATATTTCGTGGGGAAAACCGATTATTTGCAGTTTCTATTTTTCTTGGATTTTTTGTAATGCTCATTAATGCACCAATTATATGGTTTATAGTAAAAAGAGTTTCTGAAGCAATTGATAAAGCCCCGGATTTCAATCCAATGAATATTATTGGAAAAATGGGGGAAGCAAGGTCAAATCTTGCACTTGAGGGAACTGTTTATGTAGATGGTGAAGAATGGACAGCAAAATCTAAACAAAAGATTCTTGCAGGCCAGAAAATTCGGGTTATCGCAAAGGAAGGTTTAACTTTGCTTGTTGAAGAAGACGATAAAAGTTTCAAATCGGAGGTTTAAGAATGGAATTCACATTTTTGTATTGTATTATTGGGGCGGTGATTGTTATCGGATTATTGTTCCTTTGGTCTGCGATAAAAATCGTCCCGGAATATCAAAGGTTAGTAGTTTTTCGTTTAGGTCGATGTGTAGGCGCAAAAGGTCCTGGAATTGTAATTTTGATTCCATTTGTTGATCGTGCAATTCGAGTTGATCTTCGAGAACAAGTACGGGAAATTCCTGCACAGACATCAATTACGAGTGATAATGCACCTATTTCAATCGATTTCTTGTGGTACTACAAAGTAATCGATCCGATTCAATCTGTTTTGCAGGTTGGGAATTTTGAATTAGCTGCACAAGGTATCGCTACTACGACTTTAAGATCTGTTATTGGTGGCATTATGTTAGACGGTGTTTTATCTGAACGCGAGCAAATTAATACTGCTTTGCGAAAACGATTAGACGAAGTAACCGAGCGATGGGGTGTAAAAGTCACTAACGTGGAAATTCGTGAGATTATTCCACCACGTGAAGTACAAGAATCGATGAATCGTCAATTAACCGCAGAGCGAACAAGACGCGCAGTGGTTACCGAATCGACTGGGGCAAGAGAGGCAGCAATTAATGTCGCAGGTGGTGAAAAGCAGGCAGCGATATTAAGAGCTGAAGGCGAGAAACAAGGCGCAATTTTACGCGCAGAAGGCGAATTACAAGCACAACAATTACGCGCTGAAGGTTACGCTATTGCTTTAAATAAAATTTACGATGTGGCAAAAAATATTGATTCTCAGACAGTAACACTTCAATATTTCGAGACGCTAAAGAATATGGCGGCAAGCCCATCGACAAAATATATCTTCCCCATGGAGTTTACCGGATTGCTCTCAGATTTTGTTGAAAAAAATAAGAAAAAAGAATAAAAATAATTTCCCCTCCCCAATTTTAGGGGAGGGGAGGTTTTTATGAATATTGTTGAAAAATTAAAAATTTCCTCAGCATCACTAAAAGATTTGAATTCCTTACGAAAATTGGAAGAGATTTGTTTTCCTATTGACCGGTGGCCGTTATTCGATTTAATCGGTGTTTTAACCTTACCTGGACTAGTGAGACTAAAAGCCGAAATCGAGGAAGAGTTCATTGGTTTTATCGCAGGCGATATTCGAAAAAAGAAAATAGAAGGTTGGATAACAACAATTGGAGTTTTTCCCCATTTCCAAAAGCTGGGCATTGCCCGTATTATGCTTAACCAATGTGAGAAACAAATGAATGTAAGAAATATAAAGCTTTCGGTAAGGAAAAGTAATTCACCAGCACTCAATCTCTATTTCCAAAATGGTTATGTTCAGAAGGAAATTTGGAAAAAATATTATATTGATGGAGAAGATGCAATTGTTTTGGAAAAAATCGTTGACATTAATTAATTTCATACGTATGATAGAAGAAGATTAGGTGATATCTATGACACGAGTATTAATGGGAACCTGAATATTGACGGCACGCATTTTGCGTGCCTTTTTCTTAAAAATTATGAAACAAAAGGAGAATTTCTGATGGATTATGGAATGATTGGAAAAATTGAAAAAGCGAAAAGATATGCCAAAGAACGTGATCGATTTAAAGTTAAGAACTTAATTGTGATTGTCGGTGGTGAAAATAATCCTCATGAAGTCCATTATGATAATGGAAAATGGCTTTGTGATTGTGAATTTTTTCAGAGCAGAAATCGATGTAGCCATACCATGGCGTTGGAAATGATCCTCGAAGGAATGGTTGAATCTGAAAAGGTTGATCTCTAGTTACCCCCGTTTTTGTTAACAAAAAAGAGGTTGGCAATCACCAATCTCTTTTTTAATGGCGGAGAGAGAGGGATTCGAACCCTCGGTGGCCTAAAAGACCACAACGGTTTTCGAGACCGCCCCATTCAACCGCTCTGGCATCTCTCCTTCTTGGCGGGTCTCATTATAGCAGAGGATTATTTAGATTTCCACCATTTCGTTGCGTTCCGGATAAAAGAT
>CAZPIM010000021.1:28467-32963 GCA_964586385.1 uncultured Anaerolineaceae bacterium | reverse complement strand
GTCTCAGCCATTCCGGACGCGGAAATAATGACCATCGGCTCGTAAATATCGTTGATTTTTTTAGACTCTTCCACAGATCTGGTGTAATGTAAATTTGGAAAAGATAATGCTTTATGTCTACCATTTTCCACAAAAGATTTTGTCTCGTCATCAAACATATAGGAATATTGCCTAAAAATATCAGACGCGTTAACAGCTAATGGACTGTCTACATATACAGGAATTGCTGGAATGTCTCCATTTGAGACCATTCGATTTAGAAAATAAACTAATTCTTGTGTCCTTCCAACAGCGAAAGCTGGAATGATAACCTTTCCGCCTCTGGAAATAGTTCTTTTTACTACCTGACGAAATTCTTCAAAAGCAATCTCCGGATTTCGGTGTGGTTTGTCGCCATATGTGCATTCCATAATTAAATAATCTACATCAAATGGGAGTACCGGATCTTCCAGCAATGGTAAATTTTCTCTTCCAATATCACCTGAAAACCATAATTTTGTTTTTTTGTTATTTTCATCAATTTCCAAAAGAATTGCTGCAGATCCTAAAATATGTCCAGCATCAAAAAATTGAGCTTTAATACCGGGAGCAACCTCAATTATTTCTTTGTATTTGACTGGATTAAAGAGTTCTGTAGCTAAATGAGCATCATCGATCGTATATAAGGGCTGCATTGGGGGTTGTCCCTTACGCGCCCGTTTTTTATTTACGTATTCTACATCTGCTTCTTGAATATGTGCTGAATCTTTTAGCATAATGTCCGCAAGACTGCATGTAGCATTCGTTGCAAAGATCGGATTTGAAAATCCTTGCTTAACTAAATTTGGAATATTCCCACTATGGTCAATATGTGCATGTGAGAGTAACAAAGCATCAATTTTTGAAGGATTGAAATAGAATCTTTGATTAAAGGCATAATATTCTTCACGTTTTCCCTGGAATAAACCACATTCCAACAATATCCTGGAACCATTTGCCTCAATATAAATTTGTGATCCGGTTACAGTTTGCGCAGCACCATTGAAGAAAATTCTCATTACCCCTCCAAATTGTAAAGCAATTCTAAAATTTCAATACCATATTTATTAAACCGATAAGGAACCTCAAGCATGATTGTTTTCAATTCTTCATTCGAATGTGGATTTGTAGTAGAAATGATATCAATCAAATCTTTTGGAAGAATGACATCTGATTCAACGCCAATATCATTTGCTTTATTTTTTCTCCAATTTTTTAAACTTTCATAACGCAACATGTATGCTTCAGAAGGTTTTATTTTATGTTGTCTGGAAACCGGCTGGTTTACTAATCCGTTTTGAACACACTTGATTAGGTCATTTCCATACTTATTAATTATCTTGGTAGATACGCCTTTGACCTCTGATAGATTTTGGATAGTTTTTGGGCAAAATTTGGCAATTTCAATCAAAATTTCGGGTCCAATTACTTTGAATGCAGGGATATTTTTATTTTTAGCTAAATTTTCACGAAAATTACATAATTCCATTAAGACGGTCATTTGGTGAGGAGAAAGGTGATTTCCTTTAACCATTTTCCAACATGCATCATTATTCTTATGTGATTGAAAAGATTCCACATTACATATTCGATTGAAATCTTCATTCGCTAACGCGAGCATATCCTTTGAAATCAATTCTTGTTGAAGTAAATTTCGCAAAGCGATCAAAAAATGCGAATCAACACTTGCATAATTGATCATATCAACAGTTAATGGTCTTCTCCCCCAATTTGCCCTTTGATACTTCTTGTTGATTTCAAGATTAAAATATTCTTTTAATAAATTTGATAATCCAAATTTGCTTTTACCAAGGATTCTGGATGCAATCATTGTGTCAAAAACATTTGAAAATTCAAAGTTAAAATCACGTTTCAGACACATAATATCATATTCAGCAGCATGAAATATTTTTTCAATTTTTTCATTGAAAAAAACCTTATTTAAAGGTTGTAGATTTTTTATTTGTAATGGATCAACTAAATAGTCAATTCTTGTTGTTGATATTTGAATTAAACATACTTTTTCGTGATAAACATACAGGCTATCCGACTCAGTATCCACTCCAATGATTGGTTGTTCTAAAATATTGTCCATCATTTCTGAAAACTGAGCGTTGTTGTCAATCCATTTAATATTTGAAGGCTCGTTTGATAACATGTATCCGATTATAATCGATGAATGTTGAATGGATTTTTCTCTCACAATTCATCTATAATATTCTTATCAGAAACAGGTAATTCTGGATTTTGTAATCCAATTTTGATTTTTGGGGAGGGGTAACATCATATGAATGAAAGAATCTTAATAATCGAAGATGATCAGGCAATTGTCAGAGTATTAAAAAGAAGTTTTACTTATGAAGGATATCATGTTGAAACGGCTTTCGATGGTGAAGACGGATTTAAAAAATACCAGCAATTTCGCCCGGATGTGATTGTTTTAGATTGGATGTTACCTGGTATTGATGGTATTGAAGTTTGTGATCGCATTCGAGCAAATGATGATAATCTACCCATTTTAATGCTAACGGCAAAAGATACTACCCGTGATCGCGTTCAAGGTTTGGATGCAGGAGTGGATGATTATCTCGTAAAACCATTCGAAATAGAAGAATTAAATGCTCGTGTAAGAGCATTATTACGAAGAACCAAACCTGAAAGATCGGTCATATTAAGTTTCAATGATCTTCAATTGGATATGACGACCAGATTGGCCAGTCGTGCTGGTCGCACGATTAGTTTAACAGCGAAAGAATACGACTTATTGGAATTATTTTTGAGGCACCCGAAGCAGGTTCTTACCCGTGATGTAATTTTTGATCGGGTTTGGGGATATGATTTTGGTGGAGAAAGTAATGTTCTTGATGTCTATATCCGTTATTTGCGACAAAAAATCGAAGAAAAAGGTGAAATAAGATTATTACACACTGTCCGGGGTGTGGGTTATGTATTAAGAGAAATGCCTTAATGTCATTGCAATCACGTCTGACTTTTTTATTTTCAACATTAATTGGAACAGTTCTTTTGGTCTTTGGCATATTAGTATATGGTCTGGTTAATTTAATTCTGATTGATCAAATCGACGAAAGATTAGCAAATACAAGTCAGAGAATTATTTCGCAAATTTCTGCTTCAAATAATAATCAAATTGATTCTCGTACTCTGGTAGGAATTTCCAGCGAAGATTTACAATTCTTCCAAATTTGGAGAAATTCGAACCAAATCATCTTTTCCAGACCATTGGGACTTTCTGAATCATTGGACAATTATGGATTACAACAGGGTGTCCCAATTTTCAGAAATAGTTTCATCAATTCAACGCGATTACGCGTCCTTTCGATTCCTTTACAAACCGGACGTGGACCTCTTGGGGTAATGCAAATTGGTGTTGATCTAACACTTGTAGATATTACGCTCCGGACATTATTCATGGTCCTGGTTTTTCTCATCTTTATAGCGGTTTTTTTAGCTGCAATTAGTACCTGGGTTATTACGCGTCGAAC
Organism: uncultured Anaerolineaceae bacterium; assembly: GCA_964586385.1. Taxonomy (GTDB): domain Bacteria; phylum Chloroflexota; class Anaerolineae; order Anaerolineales; family Anaerolineaceae; genus UBA6170. The sequence continues at coordinate 29,442 of CAZPIM010000021.1, read as the reverse complement.
ACTTTCACCGCTGGTTAATATGACTGAAGTAGCCCGGCAAATTACGGAAACAAATGATCTCACCAGGCGCATTCCAGTTTCAGAGTTTCGGATGAATGATGAGGTGTACCAATTAATTTCATCGTTTAATGAGACTTTAGAAAGATTGGATCAAATTCTATCTTCTCAAAAAAGATTAATGGCAGATGTAAGCCATGAGCTTAGAACACCGTTGACCGTGATTAAAGGTGAGGTTGGATTGATTCGAAAGTATAAACAAATTGACGATGATGCAATCAATAGTATTGATTCCGAAGTCGACCGATTAACCAGATTGGTAGGGAATCTTCTATTAATCACACAAGCCGAAACGGGTGACCTACCCATGAGTTTTTCAAATTTTCAGCTTGAAGATCTGGTATGCGAGGTTTACCAACATATGCAAACGCTTGCAGCAGAGAAAAAAAGTGTATGTTTGGAGAAAATTGAGCAAATTGAAATTTATGGCGATAGAGACAGAATTAAACAAGCATTATTAAATTTAATTGGAAATGCAATTCAATATACGCCAGATAATGGAAAAGTCTGTGTTTCAATGGAAAAAAATGACGAGTTTATAAGAATTTCGATCAATGATAATGGTCCCGGAATACCCAAAGAAGACATGGATCATATTTTTGATCGTTTTTATCGCGGAGAAAAATCACGCTCCCGAAATCAAAATTCGGGTTTTGGATTGGGTTTGGCAATTACACAATATATTATTCACCAGCACAAGGGAAAAATTATTGTTGATTCAAAAGCAAATGAAGGCACAACGTTTACAATTGAGTTGCCTTTACAAACCAAGGCAAGTGAATAATTATTTTTAAAACTCAATTCTTAATGATAATTTTTGAACAATAATCAAAGTTAATTCGGGAATATGCGATCATAAATTTGTGGAGCGAACTTTTGTATCAAATCAGATGAAATACTATTTGTTCGACATATTTC
>CAZPIM010000021.1:24150-28367 GCA_964586385.1 uncultured Anaerolineaceae bacterium | reverse complement strand
ACATTGGCAATAAATTTATTTTCACTCAACTCTGAATTAATCGGAAAAGATGTTTCAAAGAAAAGGTTCTTATATCTTAAAATATTAAATTTAATCAAATTGGAGGAATAATAATTGACACCAATAAAATCCTGACAATTTTTTGCTTGCGGAATTTTTTGATTTTTAAAGGCAAAGTTTAAATTTCCTGTAGAAATCGCATGGCTGAAGAAGGAGTTGAAATTTTGGCTAATTAATTTAGTTGTTAAAACGTCTAAAGGATTCCAATTTATTGAAGGTGAAAAATGAAGATAATTTATTGCAATTCCTACTTGGGCATTTTTTTGATACTGATGGATAATTTCATAAGCCTTACTGTGGCTTTTTAATAAATTTTCCATTGCAAAAAATGCTGTTTTTAAGTCTTTTTTCCCTGGAGGAAATTTCCCTTCTATATATCCCATCGTGACAAGAACGTTTGGCTCATTTATGGTTATCCAAAATCTGCAATGATCCTGAAGACTAATCATTATTTTTTCAACATATTTTCCAAAATACTCAATAACTTTTGGGTTTTCCCAACCACCCATTTCACTTAACCATATTGGGTCAGTAAAATGATGTAATGTTATTAAGGGAGTAATTCCGCGGTCGAATAATCCCAAGACCATTTGCCGGTAAAAGTCGATTGCAGATTCATCCCATCGGTTTTCGGCAGGTTGCACACGACTCCACTCAATTGAAAGGCGATGCGCATTTTGGTAAGTTGACTCAGCTCGATTAAAATCGTCTTTCCATTTTCCGGACCACCAATCACAAGCAGATCCGGATTTCTCGCCATTGATTATTTTTCCAGGGCTTTTTTCCCATTCAGACCAATTCGTATTTTGATTATTACCTTCATTTTGATATGCAGAAGTAGCCGAACCCCAAAGAAATTTTTGCGGGAAATTAAACTTCGCTTCTGGAGTTTGATTTTGTAAATTCGACATATGAAAACCTGTTTTCTAATAATGATTAACAATTAATATCTGGGGAAAACTAATAAGATTATAATTCGGATGATCGGAGGAAAATTGAAAATTCCATTAGCAAAAAAAGTAGGCAAGTTATTAATTTCACATAATCTACATCTCGTGACAGCCGAATCTTGCACGGGAGGTTTACTGAGCAACATGATCACAGATATTCCAGGCTCTTCCGAGTATTTTATTGGTGGTGTAAGTACTTATTCATACGAAGCGAAAGAAAAAATTCTTGGTGTAAACCATGAGACTTTGGTTAATTTTGGGGCTGTCAGTGAAGAAACCGTCAAAGAAATGGCGATTGGTGCAAGAAAGACTTTTGCCGGTTCTATTGCTTTCGACCAAATAATTGGTATTTCTGTGAGTGGAATTGCGGGACCTGCAGGTGGCATGCCTGGTAAGCCTGTTGGTTTAGTCTGGTTCGGGTTATCGACTCCAATAAACACTATAGCAGTTAAGCAAATATGGAATGGTAACCGTATCCAAAACAAAAAAATTTCTGCAATTTTCGCCCTTCAACTTATCGAATCATACTTGATTAAAATATAAAAAAAAATTTTTTGAGAATATTATGAGGATAACATGTTTAAAGTTTTGATTTTGTCTGCGGATGCCGGCTTTGGACATAAAAGTGCAGCAATTGCAATTCAGGAAGCGATTAAGATTCGCTATTCTCAAGATCTATATACGGAAATTATTAATCCATTGGACGAAAAACATGTCCCCAATTTCTTAAGGGATACCCAATCCGATTATGATAAATGGGTAAGAGAAGTGCCTGAACTATATCGTTTTGGATATCAAGCGAGTGATGGAGCTATTACAAGTACGATCATGGAAAGTGTATTAACTGTTTTATTGTTTGAAGCATTAAAAACAATAATACTCGATTTTTCCCCACAATTTATTGTCACCACTTATCCATTATATCAAGCACCATTAAATGCAGTTTTAGCTGTAAATAACCTGACAATTCCTGTCATGACTGTCATGACTGATATTTCAACTCTTCACAGGATTTGGTTTAATACGGATGTGGATTATCTTGTTGTTCCAAATTCAATTGTTGGAGACCTGGCTATTTCTTATGGAATTGAGGCGCAAAAAATCTTAAATTTTGGTATTCCAGTGCATCCGAAAATTGCATCATCGACTAAAAGTAAAAAGCAATTGCGTAAAGAATTTGGATGGGAAGCAGGAAAAAATACAATCCTTGCGGTAGGAAGTAAACGCGTTGAACATTTTGTTGAGATGCTGGATATTCTTAACCATTCTGGGTTTCAAATGCAACTGGTTATTGTTGCAGGAAAAGATCAGGAATTATTCAAAGAATTGCAGGAAACTGAGTGGCATCAAAAAACGATAATCTATGAATTTGTTGATGAAATGCCAGGATTTTTAAAAGCTGCAGATCTTATACTATGTAAAGCAGGTGGTTTAATTGTTACCGAATCACTAGCCAGTGGACTTCCACTTTTATTAATCGATGTAATACCTGGCCAGGAAACAGGGAATGCAGAATTTGTTGTGGATAATAAAGCGGGATTTTGGATTAAAAGCCAATTTGAATTATTGTCCACGATTTGCCATTTATTTTTAAGGAAAAACAATCAATTGAAGGAAATGCAAACAACAGCATATAAATTAGGAAGACCAGACGCAGCCTTTTCTATCGCTGAGAAAATTTATGAAAGTGTCCAAAAGATCAAATCCTTGCCACCAATTTATAAAGAACGAAGGTTGACGATTTTGGAATTATTAGAAAAATTCCAAATTCGCATAGAATAATCTTCATGACAAAAGGTTGACTTTATTCCCTTGTATAATATTTCAAAAAGTCAAAAAACACTATTTAGATGTTATTTGGTAAAATTGTCAATTGTTGTTGTCTAACTATTTAATTCACGATTTTGTCTGAAATTAACCCTACATTAATGTTAATGTGGAAAAATAGCTTTAGCAAACTAATATTTGTCGAGGAGAATCCATGGAAGTACAAAACAAAGACATTCCCGCTGTGAAAGGTGGACAATTAAAATTCCTGATTGGTGGAGCTTTGATTATCGCTGCCATTATTTTGTTGATTGTGACAAATACAAAAGCAGGTGCCCAATACTTTCTTACAGTGGATGAATTAAAAGAACGTGAAAGTGAAATGGTCGGGAAAGACATACGCATTTCTGGCGCAGTCCTTGGAGAAAGTATTGTTTATGATTCCGACAATTTGATTTTAAATTTTGAAGTTGTACATGTACCTGGTGATAACAAAGATATCGAAGCATTAGGTGGATTAGCTGTTGTTCTCCATAATGCTGTTATGGATACATCTCTAAATCGATTGCCAGTTATTTATGAAGGCGTTATGCCGGATTTATTGAGAGATGAAGCACAAGCGATTATGACCGGATATCTCGATGAAAATGGGTTATTTCATGCCGAAGAACTACTGCTCAAATGCCCAACCAAGTATGAAGAAGCTGTCCCGGAACAATCCACAGAAAGCTAAAGAATTATAAAAATTTAATTTGCTTTTATAACAAGCGATGGAGAATTTATGTTAACAAACTTAGGATACGGATCGCTAGTTCTTACATTTGCCTTGAGTATTTATGGAATCACCGCGGCAATCTATGGAGAACGAAAGAATCTTTACCGATTTGTTGAAAGTGCTCGCATTTCTATGCTTCTTGCCTTTCCGTTATTGACATTGGTTTCGTTATGCATAATCGGATTATTGGTCACACAACATTATGAAGTTCAATATGTCTATAATGTAACCAGTCAATCTATGCCTCTTTATTTGAAAGTCACTGCCTTGTGGGGAGGTCAATCAGGGTCATTAGTTTTTTGGGCATGGTTAATGTCAGCTTTTTCATTTGCTGTTTCGTTAAGAAAATGGAACCGTGACAGAGATTTTCTTCCCTGGGTTATTGTTGTTTGTCTTACTACATTAGCTTTTTTCATATCGATGATTGTGCTCTTTGAAAATCCTTTTCAGAGGTTTTGGTCCACAGCAGGTGGTCAAGAGATCGTGGCAATGTTTCAACCTGCCGGAACGCAATTGATAATTCCAACCGATGGTAGAGGATTAAATCCGTTGTTGAGACATCCCGGGATGGTTATCCACCCTCCCATGCTTTATTTAGGTTTTGTTTCATTTGTTATTCCGTATGCATTTGGAATTGCTGCTTTAATTACGGGAAGAAAAGATGA
>CAZPIM010000021.1:0-24050 GCA_964586385.1 uncultured Anaerolineaceae bacterium | reverse complement strand
CTTGTAATTTTTGGAACATTTTTAACACGATCCGGTGTGCTTTCCTCCGTACATGCTTTTGCTCAAAGTGCAATCGGTCCTATGTTCTTTGTTTTTATTGGTGTCTCGTTCTTGATTTCATTATCACTGCTGATAAAACGTTGGAGTGACTTAAGTTCTGAAGGGCAGATGCATTCCCTTCTTTCCCGCGAATCGTTATTTCTCATCAATAACCTACTTTTTATGGGGATTTTAGCAGTTGTATTCTGGGGGACAGTATTCCCATTAATCTCAGAATTATTCACTGGTCAAAAAGTAACTGTTGCAGCTCCATTCTATGAGCGGTCGACCGGACCTTTATTCGCCGGATTATTGCTATTAATGGGAATTGCACCACTCTCTGCCTGGGGACATTCAACCTGGAAAACTCTGGGAAAAGCCATGTGGAAACCAGGCTTATTATCGTTAATGGTACTAATAGCCATGATAGTCTCCGGGATGAGAAGTTTCTTTGCTTTATTAGGACTTTGGTTAACTGCTTTTGTCATTTTTATTACATTGTATGAATTTTGGCGAGGAATGGTAGCCAGGCATCGTAGAAGTGGAGAAAATTATTTCCTTGCCCTAACAAGGTTAGCAGCAAGGAATCGTAGAAGATATGGTGGCTATGTCATTCACCTAAGCATCGTTCTGATGGCAATCGGAATTATTGGTATAGAAATGTTTCAAACCGAAACACAAGGCAATTTGGCTTCGGGAGAGAGTATTCAAATAGCTGGATATACTGTTACATATAAAAGTTTGGCAGAATTTGACGTGGCTGATGGGCGAAATGTTGCAAGAGCTGTTTTAAATGTTTCAAAAAACGGTAAAGATCTGGGCGAACTTTATCCAAGACGTGATTATTACTACGATAGTCAACAACCAATGACAATTCCTGGTGTTAGAAGCACTCTTGAAGACGATCTATATGTGATTCTTGTAAATTGGGAACAAATATCTGCAAATGGAGCGACATTTAAAGTATTTCACAACCCATTAGTGAATTGGTTATGGTTTGGTGGTTTATTATTGATCCTCGGTTCGTTTATTGCTGCATGGCCGGATCCTGAAAAGGGTCTGCAAATCGATTCTAAAGTTAAAAATCGTTCGGCAGCTTATTCAACATCGGTAAGTGCAGATTAGGATGTTTGGAGATGAAAATGATCGATGATGAATCCAAAGTTACTGGTAATCGAACATACTTTTTTATCCGAGTAATTGTCCTGGTGATACTAAGTCTATTAATTTTATCTTCACCTGTGATGGCACAAAGTGGTAATCCGCCTTCAGATGACGAAATAAATGCAATTGCAAAAGAATTGTATTGTCCTGTTTGCGAAAATACACCTTTGGATGTTTGTCCAACTGCTGCTTGTGCACAATGGCGGGACATGATCAAAGAAAAATTGGTTGCAGGTTGGAATAAAGACCAGATAAAACAATATTTCGTTGATCAATACGGTGACCGAGTGTTGGCAGAACCTCCAAGGCGAGGATTAAATTGGCTGGTTTATGTATTACCTCCGCTTTTTTTTCTCGGTGGGACTTTTATTGTCTATAGGAATCTAAAAAATATAAAAAGCAAAAAACCAACACAGACCAGTAATTCTGAAAATAGTCTTGAAAATGACCCATATTATAAGGAAGTTGAAAAAGCTTTGGATATGCTCAATAAAAAAGACGAAGGAAAATAGGTTTAAAAAATATGGAGATCAACGAAAAGGAAGAAAAGAAGAATTTGCCGCGTTGGGCAGTAATATTAGCTTTTATTGGTCTACTCGGTTTCCTTGGTATATTAGGGTGGGGATTAAAAAATGCTCAACAGGGACCTGTTCAAATTGGACAACCGGTACCAGTATTTTCTCTGGTCACATTTGAAGGTCAGGAAGTAAGTACTGCAGATCTCAGAGGAAAAGTAATTGTCGTAAATTTTTGGGCTTCCTGGTGCAAACCTTGCGAACAAGAAGCTGCTGAACTAGAAGAAGCCTGGCAAATTTATCGCGACTCTGGCCAAGTTTACTTCTTCGGTGTAGATTATGTTGACACTGAGACAGAAGCAAAACAATATATAAAGAAATTTAATATTTCCTACCCTAACGGACCTGATTTAAGAACTGCCATTTCGCAATTATTTCGTATTACTGGTGTACCGGAAACTTACATAATAGACAAAAATGGAAATTTGGCTAACGCAAAAATAGGCCCATACAACAATTTGACGGAAATCCGTCAAATGATTGACCCCTTAATTTCTGAATAAAAGGAAAAAAATGGATATTGGATCTGTATTATTATTTAGTGGATTGACAATTTTAGTCATATTTATTGTTATTAAACCATTATTCGAGATTTCTCCTGATAAAAAACTTATTTCAAAAACACAATTAACAAATGAGATTAGTCAAAAAAAGTCAATTTTACTAGCAGAAAGAGACCGGGTATTACGTTCACTTCAGGAATTGGATTTTGATTATTCTCTGGGAAAAATTCCACAAGAAGATTATCCAACACAACGAAGCAGTCTTTTAAGAAAAGGTGCCGAATTAATAAAATCTTTGGATGAAATGAGTGGAAAAAATTCTGAAGATGATAATGTGGAACTTGTTGAAGCGGTAGTTGAAGCGAATCGCGCTGATGCAAGAAAAGTTGAGTTGGATAAAAACGAAGATAGTGAAATATCGGCTTTACTTGCTGCTCGGAGAAGGATAAAACAGGAAAAACCGACCGGATTTTGCCCTAAATGTGGTAAACCTGTTACTGCCTCGGATAAATTCTGTGCTCGTTGTGGGAAAGTTTTGGAGTAATTTTTTTTGAAAGGTTATTTATGAAGAAAATTTTTATTCTTCTGTTCGGGTTTTCATTAATTTTTTTAATTTCTGGTTGTGCAGTATCGTTAGCAGCAGATGTAACACCACCACCGGATTACCAGGCTCCTGTAGAACAAGGTCCAATCCTTCAAGAAACTACTGCGCCCATTTTGCCTCCTGATATTTCTGAAGGGAAAATTATTTACTTAGAAAAATGCGCACCTTGTCATGGAGAAAATGGTATGGGAGATGGCAGTCAATCTTCCCAATTACCCGTTGCAGCTGCTCCGATTGGAAATATTGACTTTGCAGCTAATAAGAAACCTTTAGATTGGTTTGAAATAATCACTAATGGGAATATTGAAAATTTTATGCCAGGTTTTCAGAGTCTGAATGACCGTGAAAGATGGAACGTAACCGCGTATATCTTAACTTTATCATCCTTAGAAAACGAATCTGATTCTCAACTTATTTTTCAGGAAAATTGCAAGAGTTGCCATGCGATTGGAAATTCCAGTGGAATTTCTGATTTCTCCGATTTTGGTAAACTGATTGATCAATCACAAAATGAAATTATTGCATTAATACAAAGCGGAAACTCAGCAGGTATGCCCTCGTTTGAAAGTATATTATCAGAACAGGACATCGTTGGTCTGGCGCAATATGTACGGATTTTAGGCTATAAAGATCAGAATATCGTGCAAAACCAGAATTCGACGGTTGACCTGACTCCTGAAACTACAAATCCTGACCCGGAAACATCCAAAACTGAAGTGAAATTATTTACCATAAAGGGAAGTGTCAAAGGAATTGATAATATACCAGAAGACTTAACCGTTACTTTAAATGTGTACGATACAATGAATCTGATTTCTCAGGTTGACATTAAAACTGATTCACTCGGTTCATACGCATTCGAAGATATTGTTCTGGTAACCGGCCAGGTTTATCAATTAGTTACCAATGTTGATGGAATTGATTATTCTTCAGACGTACTTCACAATCCGGAATTAGATTCAAAAGGTGAGGTTGATTTACCCATAATTATTACAACAACTACTTCCGACAGTTCTGCATTGTTTGCTGAAAGGTTGCATGTATTTTTTGATTTTGTTGACGAAAACACAATTCAAATCGTTGAACTATTTGTGATTAATAACCCCTCGAATCAAGTTGTTGTTCCAGAAGACGATTTGAAACCAATCATCCAGTATAAATTACCTGATGAAGCTCAGAATTTACAATTTGAGCAAGGAACAATTGGAACCCGTTATATTGAAACAGAAGAAGGATTCGGGGATTTGCAACAATTCGATGCAAACTCAAGCACACAATTCCTTTTTGCTTACGAATTACCTTACCAACGAGAAAAGGAAATATTAATAGATTTACCACTTCCTGTGGAAGCTGCAGTTTTTATGTTACCAACAAATTCTGTTCAGCTGGAAAGCGAGATGTTAAATTTTGACGGTAATAGAACTGTTCAAGGCATGGATATTCAAACATATTCTTCGACCAATCTGGGGGAACAAAAAGAACTTGTCATTAAACTCAAAGGAAAAATAAAAATCACGACCCAGAACGAAGACAATTCGTTAATTGGAATCATTATTGGCTCAAGCGTATTACTTGGAGCGCTAATTATTGCCTTGTTGTGGTTTAGAAAACATACTAGAAAGCCTGAAATTCTTAAAGCTAATGAACCTGTCGAGGATTTGGAAGCCTTATTGGATGCAGTGATCGCTTTGGATGATGCAAATAAAAATGGTGAAATTCCTGAAGTTGCATATCAATCCAGGAGAAATGAATTATTGGCAAGCATAAAAGCCATACAGGGAAAGTAATTGAGACGTGCCTAATGTAATTGAAATAAAAAATTTGGTTAAGCGGTTTGGCCATAAACAAGTTTTAAAAAACTTGAATTTTGCGGTACCAAAAGGCGAATTTGTTGCACTTTTAGGTCCGAATGGTGCTGGAAAAACAACATTATTACGAATTTTATCTTCCCTTTCAAAAGCGAATTTTGGGACAATTCAAATTGGTGGTTATTCCTTACCTCATCAAGCTGCATCCGTAAGACAAAAACTCGGCGTCGTATCGCATCAGCCTTTATTGTATGGAGATTTAAGTGCTGAGGAAAATTTATATTTTTATAGTCAACTATATGGTATGGTTCAAGCTCATAACCGGATCATGGAAATCCTTTCTCTTGTCGGGCTGGAAAAACGTAAGAAAGATTTGGTCAGAACATATTCCAGAGGAATGCAACAACGATTAGCGATTGGGCGTGCAATTTTGCACGATCCTGAAGTATTATTGTTGGATGAACCACATACGGGCCTGGATCAGGAAGCATCTAATATGCTTGACCAGTTATTGCAACAGGTCGCCATTCGAGGTCGAACGGTTGTTTTAACTTCTCATGACCTTGGAAGGGTAGCTAATTTGGCATCGCGATTTGATATCCTCACCAAAGGGAAAATCCAATCCTCTATCTCTGTAAATGACTTGCCAAAACATGGGTTACTTGAATATTATCAGGATGTATTATCCGCGATTGATTCCGCTGAGGGAAACAAGAATGGAACATAAGACATCCTTTTATAAAGCACTTAAGGCAGTCGTTTGGAAAGATTTGATGGCTGAATTACGAAGTAAAGAATTGATTAGCGGAATGCTGGTTTTTTCTTTACTCGTTATCTTTATTTTTAATTTTTCTCTTGAGCTGAGTCCAAGTACACGGGCAGCAGTCACTGCAGGTGTTATTTGGGTGACAATTATTTTTGCAGGAACAATCGGTTTGAACCGGTCGATGGCAGTTGAAAAGGACAGAGGTTGCCTGGATGGTTTGTTATTAGCACCGGTCGATCGAACAGCAATTTATTTTGGAAAAAGTATTGCTAATTGGATTTTTATGCTCATTGTGGCAGCGATCATATTGCCAATTTATAGCCTTTTGTATAATAGTAATGTCTTTTCGCCGGGATTGATTTTGGTAATTTTATTAGGCTCGGAAGGTTATGTTGCTGTAGGAACCTTATTAGCAAGCATGGCTGTTCAGGCTCGAACCAGGGATATTTTATTACCGATTTTACTTTTCCCGGTTATTATCCCGATCCTAATTGCTGCAGTAAAAGCTTCAAATGGATTCTTAACCGGAATACCATTTGCTGAATTGACAAACTGGATATTTCTCTTAATTGCATATGATGTTATTTTTACATCCGTTGCTTTTATGGTTTTTGATGCAATTGTAGAAGAATAAAGGAGAAAATTATGACTAGTAAACCTCGATTGCTAAAGGTATTGGATATTATTACATTCATTTTCTTTATTCTGGCTTTATTAATGGTGTTTTTCATTGCGCCATTAGAAAAAGTCATGGGTGCTGTTCAAAAAGTCTTTTATTTTCATGTAGCAGCCGGCTGGGTAGGCATGATTTCTTTTATGGTTGCTGCAATAGCAGGCATAATTTATTTAGTTAAGAAAGATTCCAAATGGGATTTGGTTGGATATTCCGCAGTCGAAATTGGAATTGCCTTCACAATGATCAATGTGATAACAGGTGCGATTTGGGCCAGACCCATTTGGAATGCATGGTGGACTTGGGATCCACGTTTAACAACAGCAACAATTATGGAACTGGTTTATTTCGCTTATTTAATGTTGAGACAGGGAATAGATGACCCTGAAAGACGAAACAGATTTAGCGCAGTATATGCAATTGTAGGGTTTATCAGCGTACCATTAACCTTTTTCTCGATTCGAATTTTCGACCGCACGATTCATCCGGTTGTTATCGGCAGCAATGACCCGAGCGCAGTTGGAGCATTTGATATGACACCAATCATGTTACAAACACTTTTATTCAGTATTCTGGTTTTTACAATCCTTTTTGCAGACCTCATGTGGCACAGAATTAGATTAGGTCAATATATGAATAAAGTTGATGAATTAAAACTAAAAATTCAGGATTAATGGAACATCAGAGGAAATATGGATCAACCAATCGATACTGTAAATTATTTTATTGCCGGATATTCCGTTATTTTTGGAGTCTTGTTTATTTATATCGCTAGCTTGGTCTTGCGATGGCGGAACTTGAAAAAAGAAGAAGATATCCTTAAGGATATAGATTCATCGAATTAAATTAAGAAAAATAGTTAAGAAATTAATTCTTTTAAATCAATTCTGGTTAGCGGAATTTCTTAATAATATTTAATACATCCGCCAACATACCATAAGCAGTTGTCTGAGGACCTGGTGACGTTTCAACAATGCCAAGTCCGGGGAGCACATCTGTTTCAAACTGGATATAAGAACTTGTTCCATTAATATTGTAAAGGGGAGAAGAAGAATCTACCTTTTCTGGTTTAACGATTGCATACAGGAGATTTTGGTCCTTCCTTTTCAAAGAACAGACCAATTTCCATTTTTTTCCTTCAGACCTGGCTTCTGCGATCATTTCCGGAGTGATTGAGCGTATACCTGTGCGATCAATTTGATGTGGCGTTAAAGGAATTCCAAGAAGGACTGTGGAAATGGCTGAAAGTTTCACGGATGCATCCCATCCATCTATATCCGCACCAGGATCTGTTTCTGCAATACCAATTGCTTTTGCCTGATTTATTGCAAGCTCAAACGGCATCCCTTCGAACATGAGATCCAATAAATAATTTGTGCAAGAGTTCAAAATTCCGTTGGCACCAAGAATGTGAATTGCTGGAAGCGCATCTCTGAAAAGAGAAAAAATTGGTGCGCCGTCCATAACAGAGGATTCGAAGTAAAACGCTTTACCAACTTGTTCGGATATCTTCATTAATTCTTTGTAACCATAAACAACTGGTCCTTTATTGGCTGTGACAACGTGTTTTCCGCTATTTAAAGCGTTTTTAACGTAAGATAAGGCTGGTTGACCATCAAAAGGATTTAATGGCGTGCTTTCCAGTAGAAATTCAGCAGAGCATGAATAAATGAAATTTTCCACATCCATATTTTCAGATTGAAAATCAGATATCGTTTTTAAATCTATTCCAAGCTTTATCAATTCTAAAGCTCTGGTTAAATTTATTCCTGAGTAATTTATTGCATACCCATGGCGACCGGTAAAAATTCCTGTAACGATAAAATCTATTTGGAATTTTTCAACGATCATTTCTCTCTTATTTAATAATAAACTTGCAAATGCTTGCCCGACATTCCCAAAACCTAAAAGCGCTAAAGATATCTGTTTCATATTAAACCTCTATATTAATGGCCAGGGATAAGGACGACTTTCGCGATTTCCAATTGGAGGGAAGGTGGCTGAGTTTAATAAATCCTCAGTCCTTTTAACGATCATAAAGAATTCGACACTGGATAGGTAATTCTTTAATTTGTTTACTAGCAGTAAATTTTTATTTGTTATGGCATTAAGAAATTTTTGAATTTCATTTAGCATATCATCTGGTATCTTTTGATCGGCGAAGTCCCAAATGACAGTTCTTAATTTATAATCCGGATGAAAACATAATCCATGATCGATGAGCCATATTTTTCCATTTTCATCTTGAATTGTATGACCGCCTTTTCTATCCGCATTATTGATGATTGTATCAAAAATAACAATTTTCTGAATCGTCCTGACATCCCTATTTTGTAAATTAAAAAAAGTAATTCGTGGATTATGCGGAATAAATAACTGCAATGAACCTCTTCCAAACGGTGCGTTGGAGGTCTTGTAAATTGTAGGGGGAACAAAATTCCAGCCTATTAAGTGTGAAATAATGAAAGCGGAAACTTCCCGCTTGGAAAGGCTGTTTAAAGGAAAATCCCAAAGAGGTTGTTCTCCTCTTTCTGGTTTATAAATTGCGTGTAGCGATTCGTTTCTATAGGTCGTTTTAACAAATAAAGTGTCGTTAGAACCTATGAGTGGTTGACCAATTACTTCAATTTTTCCAAATTGCAATAAATTTATCACCAATTTTAAATTTGAATTGATTGATGGGTTAATGCTTGTTATGTCCATTTTTTTTAGGGCAAAAATGTCCATTTGGATCGATTGGATTTTGACAGAGAGGACAGATTGGCCGTCCGCGTTGCACCAGGTCTAATCCCCAATAGGCAAGGGATTTTAATTGCTCTCTGCTACTCCAAAAATAAACAACATTGATTTCATTTTCATCTGATGCAGCATTGGCTTCCATTATGATTTCTTTTGCAGACAAACAAATCATATCAAGTTCCAGATCGAAAGCTAAACTTATTTCTCCAACCCGAAAAAGTGGGTCGACTGGAGGTGATATCTTAAGATCTGTTTCAGAATATTTTCCAGAAGGAACGACTAAATCAGGATTTTGTTTATGCAAATCATCTAAGAATTTAATGATAGCAACAGACAGAGATTGCAATTGGATTTTCTCAATAATTAGGGTAACAGTTTTTTCATAAGAAGAAGCTTGAAGATAAAAGACTCTTTGTCCAGGTTTACCGATCGCGTCAGCTTTAAATGTAATACAGGGATTTATCGAAATTTCCATTTTTTTTCCTACTTTTTTGTAGAGTATATCAGGGTTTACAATACACGATTGTTTTTATTGTGTAACCTTCAATTTTTCGCCTTGTTCAACCCAATATGCCTGATGTAGTTGGTTTTCATACGGGTAAAACTTGGTTATCACTTTTTTTAGTTTTAATATATTTCCACTGGAAATGATTTTAGTAGATTGATTAATTTTTGATGATAAATCATGGTTAAGTTGATTGAAAATTTTATTAACCTGTCGTGCAACGGCGGGTGCGGGGTCAATTACCTGGACATCCGGACCTGCTATTGATTGAATCAATGGAATAACATATGGGTAATGTGTACAACCCAGAACTATCGAGTCAATTTTATTGGATAGCATAGGAAACAAAGCTTTTTCCAAAATATTCTGAGTCTTTTTGCCTAGAAAATTACCTTTTTCTATTTCCTGAACCAATCCGGGACACGTGTCCTGATAAATTCTTACGCCTTGAGCGAACCTTTCTATAACAGAGGCATATAATTCACTTTGAAAAGTTGCTGGTGTTGCTAAAACTCCAACTGCTCCCGAGATTGAATGTTCAACAGCAGGTTTTATTGCGGGTTCCATACCCACAAAAGGGATGGTTGGAAATCGGATTCTTAAATCTTTTAATGCAGCAGCGGATGCAGTATTGCATGCCACGACAATCATTTTTGCTCCAAGAGATATCAGAAATTCTGTAATTGAAATTGAAAATTCTAATACCTGATCCAATGACCTTGCTCCATAAGGAACATGGGCTTGATCCCCAAAATAGAGCAACGATTCATTCGGCAAAGTTTTCCTGATTTCATTCAGAACTGATAACCCGCCCATACCGGAGTCAAAAACACCAATCGCATCACTCATGATCAAATTATCCATTAATTTCTTTGTAATTAAGTTTTTGCGGAAGAAACAAATTGTTTAAAAATATTCACCATGGATGGCGAAGAAAGCATCCATTCCGGATGCCATTGCACACCAAGAAAGAAATGGTGTTTTGGACTTTCTACAGCCTCAATAATACCATCCGGGGCATAAGCTGTAGGTGATAAATGTTGCCCAAGTTCTTTTATTGCCTGATGGTGGAGTGAATTGACATTGATTTCATCACCATTGATGATTTGGTACACTTTAGAATTTTCTACAATTTTTACAGAATGAGCTTCATAATTTCTTGCCACATTCGGATACCAATCATGCTTAATTGAGTTTTCTCTTTGGGTACCGATATCTGTATAAAGGCTTCCCCCCATGGCTACGTTGATAACCTGTATACCGCGACAAATTCCGAATAGTGGCCTATTCTCCTCAAGAGCGAATTTAGTGACCTCAATTTCCAAACGATCACGATCCGGGTCAACATCAGAAATCCTCGGATTTGGCTCACCATCAAACCTCTCAATGGCAATATCACCACCACCTGTCAATAAAAAGCCATCAAATACTTGTCTGCAAGAAACAAATTCCGAAGGTGTTAATCCGGTTGGAATTACTAAAGGCACGCCACCAGCCAATTGTATTGCCTGGATGTATTTATCGATCAGGCTGATGCGCATTATTTGTGAATTCCCGAGAATTTTCCCGGAAGTTATTCCAATAATTGGTGGCATCTTCTCTCCAAAAAGAAACTGTAACAGAAAAATGTGCAGTCAAATTTGACTGCACATTTAATCTTATCATAAACCAAATTTGGTTAGTTGAACTTTTGTTTTAGACGTGCGCTTTTACCAGTACGATTTCGCAGATAATATAATCTTGAACGGCGGACCTGGCTATGTCTTTCAACTTCCACTTTGTCGATACGAGGTGATCTGGTTAGAAAAGTTCGTTCCACACCAATCCCGTTACTGGCAACTCGACGAACGGTGAATGTTGAGCTTGCACCATTACTATGTCTGTAAATCACGGTACCTTTGAATACCTGAATACGTTCGCGCGTACCTTCTTTAATTTTTACGTGCACGCTAACCACATCTCCACTACGAAGTTCTGGAACATTCGGGTTAACTGGTTCTTCGATTGATTTTAAGATCTGATCCATTATTGCATTCCTTACCAATGGTTTTTATATTATTCACTTCTTAAGCGACAGGGGATTATAACATGAGATTTTTATAGGAGCAAGGCATTTAAAACAAATTTCCGTACCAAAATTCATAAAGAATTTTATTTTATGCTTCATTCCAGATGTATTCTCAGGTTATTAACGACCTCAGTTGTAATTCCCGGGATAGAAAGCAATTTTTCGTCGCTTGCATTTATGATACCTTCAATGGAGCCCAGATGTGTTAATAATGCTTTTCTTCGTTTTGGTCCGATCCCCGGAATTTTGTCTAATTGTGAAGCAATTCCAATTTTTGACCTGCGATTTCGATGGGCAGTGATGGCAAACCGATGTGCTTCATCGCGGATTCTCTGAATAAGATACAAACCCTGAGAATTTTTCGCTAAGCGTAACGAGATTGGATTATTAGGAAAGAAAAGTTCCTCTTCTTGTTTTGCCAACCCGGCGATCGGGACCTTACCTGAAAGACCAAATTCTTCGAGTACTGAAATCGCTCTGCCTAATTGACCTTTTCCTCCATCCACTAAAAGAATATCTGGAAGAATGGCAAATGCTTCATCGATTTTTGTGCCCACTTTTTTTTCATCCTGGGATGCCAGCCAGCGTTTAAATCTCCTGGAAAGTACTTCTTCCATGCTGGCAAAATCGTCCGGTCCTTCTACAGATTTTATATTAAATTTGCGGTAGAGTTTTTTATTAGCTACCCCTTGGGTAAAGACGACCATGCTGCCAACGGACGCTGTTCCTTGAGTATTGGAAATGTCGTAACATTCGATGCGATTGGGTGGTTCCTGTAGCTGAAAAGCGGTTTGCAATTCGGATAATGCTTCTGTTTGTCGATTTGTATCTGCTTCCCATTGCGTTCGAAGCGCTCGCAAAGTTTCGACTGCGTTTTCTTTAGCCATGCCTAATAATTCATGTGACATGCCTTCATGTGGGACCCGTATATCTACTTTTTCGCCACCACGTTTAGAATTCAACCATTGCCGAATAATATTTGCCTCTTCAATTTCATTTGGCAATAGAACCTCCGGCGGAATATTCGCAGCTTCAGAATAAAACTGTTTTAGAAATTCCTCGATAATTTCCTGGTCAATAGCTTCTTCAGTACCTTCCAGAATAAAGTATTCCCGACCGATTAATTTCCCATTTCGAATGAAGAAAATTTGAACACAAGCTTCTCCATTATCTCTGGCAAGAGCAATGACGTCCGAATCGATTTGGTCCTGTGAAATTACTTTTTGTTTTTCTACAATTTGATCGATAGCACGTATTTGATCCCGAATGGTGGCGGCTTTTTCAAAAAACATTTTATCAGCTGCAATTTCCATTTCAGACTGCAATCTTCTTATAATTGGGTCTGTTTTCCCTTCCAGGAAACGACAAAGATCTTCTATCATTTGTCTATATTGGGCATTATCTACAGCACCGATACATGGTCCAACGCACAGTTTTATATCAAAATACAAGCATGCCCTTTTATCAAGACCAGTGATTTGCCGGTCACAAGTCAGGTAAGGAAAAATTTTTCTAATCACATCCAATGTTTGGTGAACCGCCCAAATGGATGTATAAGGACCATAATATTTTGATCCATCTTCTACCATTTTTCTGGTAACCGTTACTTTTGGGAAACTTTCCTCCCAATGGATCTTTATGTAAGGATAGCGCTTATCATCTTTTAATCGGATATTGTAGAACGGTTTGTGTTTCTTGATTAAATTCATTTCAAGGATTAAGGCTTCTAACTCTGATCCCACCAAAATCCATTCAATATCCACAATTTTTTGAACCATTTGCTTTTTTCGGAGTTCGAGTTCTGCACTTTCATGAAAATAGGAGCGCACACGACTCCGTAAGTTGATCGCTTTACCAACATAAATAATTTCACCCTGACTGTTTTTCATGATATAACAACCAGGTTTTATGGGTAATGTATCCAGAATTCCTTGAATGTGGTCATTAAAATTTGACATAAGTTTATTATAAAGTCATTACACAGCCATCAGCCCTGTAATCACTCCCACCAGAAAATACACCGGAATTATTATCTTTCATGATGATTTGGCCACGTCCAAAGATTGCCCGTTCCATACCGAATACTTTTCGAATTTGGTGACCACGACTTTCAAGGTCCTGGAAAATTTCTTCATTAAATCCACTTTCAAGTGCAATGATCGTTTTTTCCTGATCCGGCTCTATGCAAAATCTCGGTAAATCCAGAGTCTTTTGAGGATCAAATAAATCATTAAATAAAGAAATTGCTACCTGGACATGCCCTTGCGGTTGCATGAAACCACCCATGACCCCAAACGGACCAATCAATGAGTTGTCTTTTGGATCGGTCACCATGGCGGGAATGATCGTATGATAAGGTCGTTTCTGTGGCGACAGACAATTAGGATGGTTGGGATCTAAACTGAAATTATGTCCTCTATTTTGGAGGCTAAACCCAAATCCTGCAGGGACAATGCCGGTACCAAACCCCATATAATTGCTATTAATAAAAGAACAGGCATTTCCTTCGGTATCTGTAACACAAAAATATACCGTATCTGAGGTTGATGGAGGAGTCCCGTGTGAAATGTGCTCGATGGTTTTATCTTCTTTAATCAACTCTGACCTTTTATTCGCATATTCAGATGATAACAAATAATCCAGTGGTGCAGGGTTGGTTTTTGGGTCTGCTATATAATACCAGGCATCTGAAAAAGCCAGGCGCATCGCTTCTATCTCTAGATGTAGTCTATCTGCGGAAAGAGAAGGGTATTGGTTCAGATCAAAATTGCTTAGGATGTTTAAGGCAATCAAAGCAGCAAGCCCTTGTCCATTGGGAGGGCATTCCCAAATTCGTTTTCCATTAAAATCGATGTAGATTGGTGTTTCCCAGGTGGAAGTATGCTCTGCTAAATCATTTAGATCCATGCATCCACCAGATTTGGTAATTACAGAAACTATCGCTTGGGCTATTTTTCCTTCATAAAACTCTTCTTTTCCATATTTTGCAATCAATTTAAGTGAATTTGCCAACCCAGGATTTTTAAAAATCTGGCCAGGTAGAGGTGCTTCTCCATTAACCAAAAATTCTGAACCATTAAGAGTTGTGGAAAGTAGATTTTTTGCGGATCTTCCCCAGAAATATGAAGTAATTGGCGAGACAGGGAATCCATTTTCTGCCAAATTAATAGCAGGTTCGAAAATTTGATTTAAGTTTTTATTTCCAAATTTTTCATTGAAATCGACCCAGGCTGCACATGCACCGGGAACTGTAATTGTAAAAGGGTGCAAAGGAGGCATCCCACCCGGAAATTTTCTCCTGACCAAATCCAGACTCAAATTTGATGGTGCTCGTCCTGAACCATTCAATGCGAATACTTTTTTTTCTTTTGCTAAATAATAAAGAATGAAAACATCTCCACCTAATCCTGTGGAAGTGGGTTCAGTGACATTAAGCGCTGCTGCAACAGCAATTGCTGCAGAAGCAGCATTTCCCCCTGATCTCAGAATATCCAAACCTGCAGCAGTTGCTAACGGTTGAGAACTGGCGACCATTCCTTTTCTGGAATAAACCGGGGAACGCGAGGATAAATGATCAAAGTCCATTTAAATGACGTCGATTCCCTGACCATCTGATGCGTAACCAATTTCCCAAAATGGCTGATCTTTTTGAATTGCAAGGGACTTAAATCGGGAAAATTGACCTGCTGGGCATGCCAATAATAATCCTCCGGATGTTTGTGGGTCAAAAAGCATCATTTGCATGAGTTCATTGATATCTTTTGAAAAATTAATTTGTTCTGAATAAAACAATCGGTTATCAGATGCTCCACCAGCAAAATTGCCAGCCTGGCCATATTTTCTTGCATTTGTAAGGAATGGAACCTGATCTGATTTGATTATGATTTTCACTCCTGAAGTGTTTGCCATTTCAAAGGCATGCCCTAATAATGAAAATCCGGTTACATCTGTTGCAGATTTGAGATTTAATTCGATCGCAATTTCTGATGCCATATTGTTTAATTTTTTCATCCAATTCACAGCTTCTTGAACATCATGTGGTAAAGCTGTGCCACGTTTCAGCGCAGTTGTCGTTACCCCAAGCCCTAACGGTTTCGTGAGAATTAGAATATCACCGGAACGAACACTGGATTTTCTCAAAAGATGACCGGTTTGTGCCATTCCAACAACAACCAGCCCATATTTTGGTTCTTTATCTTGAATTGTGTGACCTCCAGCAATCACGATACCTGCCTGTTTTGCAGTCTCTGCGCCACCACGAATTATTTCGCTCAGAATATAATCCGGTAATTGTGGCGGAAATGCAGCAATATTGAGTGCCAGGAATGGTTTTGCTCCCATAGCATAAATATCAGATAATGCATTTGCGGCTGCAATTGCTCCAAAATCGTACGGATCATCTACTACAGGAGTAAAAAAATCTGTAGTGACAACTAGCGACCTTTGATCATCCAATTTCCAAACAGCAGCGTCATCCGGAGGGTCAATTCCAATGGTAAGATCCGGATAATCCGCTGCAGAAAAAATATTTTCCAGTGGCTGCAACACGTGCGCCAGTGACTCGGCACTTAGTTTACTTGCTCAGCCAGCACAGGATGATAATGTCGTTAATTTAATTTCTTTTCCTGAAGTTGCTTTTTTGTTCATAACCCAATTATATTGATATTAAGGATCCTTGGCAGGATTTTCGTGTATAGAAATGTCAGGTCCTACCTTTATGGTGTGGTTTGATCTGGAGTTACAGATTGACCTTCCTCCAAAAATTGATTGTACATTTCAGGCAGAGGAAAGATAAATGGGGAGTTGCTTGGTAAAAGTAACGCCTGGATGTTCGGCGAAAGTTTCGTAATATATTGATAGGTGAGCAATTCCGGTCGACCTTCTAATGATTCTGCAAGTAACACAAGAGATTTTGCTTCAGCTTCAGCAGAAATTAAGCGAGCTTCAGCTTCACCTTTGGCACGAATTACTGCCGCATCTGCTAAACCAGTTGCTTCCTGCCGCGCTTGTTCTGCTTCCTGTTTCTTTTGTTCGACGATTAATTTTGCCTGTTGAGCTAACTGTTCTGCGATTTGCTTTTGCTCGATCGATGCTGCATACTCGTCTGAAAAGGTGATATTTCTCAACAGGAATTGGTCCATGATTAATCCGGATTGAGATAATTTCTCAGCCATATTTTGGCTGATCATTAATGTAAGTTCCTCGCGTTTAGAGCTATAAACTTCTTCAACGCCAAATTGGCTGACTGCATCTCGTATTACTGATCGAGCAACTGGACGAACCAATCCATCACTATAACGGTCCTGCCATTCAATATGGACGGTGATGATATTACTGGGATTAATACTATAAATTACTGAAGCATCAACATATATTTGTTGCCCATCTGATGTCCTGGCAGTAATAGAATCATCTCCGGATACATCTCCTTCATTTGCAGCTATGGACATAGTGTAGGTTTGTTTGGAAATGAGATATCTTTTTACATTTTCAAGTCCGGGAATAATCCATTGTAAACCTGGTTGTAATGCCTGTTCCCGATACCCTAATGGTGAAACTGCAGAAATTACCACGCCTCGTTCCTGAGGCTCAATAAAAACCATACCGACACTTACCATACTAAAAAGTATAGAAACGATAAATAAGGCAACGATAAAAATCCCGCTTTTTTTAATGGGTCGATTTTGACCGGATCTTACCAATGCATAGGCTAAAAACCCAATAGAAATAATCCAAAAAACTGTTGCAAACAAACGAAAAAAACTTGCGATATTCATATATATCTCCATTTGGAAATCTGAAATGTCATTGAATGGATTATAACTGAATCTTCATCAGAATTATGATCATATCCAACCTTACCGTAATTATTATTTAAAAGACCTTATTCGTATTCTGAAGTAAAATTGCATCGTTTCTTTCAAACTTAGAAGGGAAAAGATTGAGTGTAATATGAATGTTTTAGCATTTTTTGCACACCCGGATGATGAAACCATGTTGGCTGGAGGTGCATTAGCATTACTTTCGAAGCTAGGGCATCGTGTAAATTATTTGCTTTGCACGCGAGGCGAAGGTGGAGAAACCGGAGTTCCACCGGTTTGTGATCAATCTTTACTGGGATTATATCGGGAGGTAGAAACAAGAAATGCAATAAACGAATTGGGAGGAACATCATTGAGTTTTTTGGATTATATTGACCCAATAGTTGGTGAAAACAATCAGCTTTACTCATTCACCAGCGACATTGTTACATTCAGGGAGCAACTCGCTGGTTATATTTTTAAAAATCAAATCGAAATTCTTATCACGCATGGTTCGAATGGAGAGTATGGTCATCCTGCGCATATTACAGCGCACCAAGCTGCCAGGCAGTTTTTTGATATTCACAAGTCCGAAAATTATTTTTTGTACACTGTGCAAGCGAATTATGATGATCCTGTAAAACCTCATTTAATTAATAAGGATGATCCAGCAGATTGGGTAATAAATGTGGACTCGGTAATCACACAAAAGGTAAATGCTGCAAGTGCCCATGTTTCTCAAAATGCATTGTTTGTTCGACGGATGACAAAGGAACTTAATCGACCGGTTTCTTTGAAGGAAGTAATCGCGACCAAGGAATCCTATTCATTGGCTCAAGGAGAAAGCGATCCACTTTATTCTATTTTTCAAATATCTGGATTCATAGACAAAAAATTTAATAGAAATTAGATTTCTATCCATATCGTAACTGGTCCATCGTTCGTCAGTGAGACTTGCATATCTGCTGCAAATTCTCCTTGTTGTGTGGGAACACCCAGCGACTCTAAATTTTTTGCAAAAAAATCGAATAAATACTTCGCAATTTCCGGTTCACCAGCCTCCGTAAAAGAAGGTCGATTTCCACGTTTTGTATCTGCGAACAATGTGAATTGAGACACGACGATAGATTTCCCTTTAACGTCAAGAATGGATAAATTCATCTTTCCGTTTTCATCAGAAAAGATTCGCAAATTCGAAATTTTTTTTGCAAGCTGAATTGCGATTCCTTCGTTGTCTTGTTTTCCAATTCCAAGAAAAATCAGTAACCCAGGACCAATTAAATCAGCAATCAATCGCTGATTTACGCTTACTGAACCTTGCGTTATCCTTTGAATGACAGCCCGCATAGCAACTTTCTTTGAATCAGGAAATTAAGAATCGTTTCAGCTCTATGGCAATCCGATTGCTGAGCGAACTTCTTGAATCGTATTTTGGGCAATTTTCCTGGCACGCTGGCTGCCGTCTTCTAAAATATCCCAGATTTTGTCTTCATCTTTGGCCAACTCTGCACGAACTTCTCGAAATGGTTGTAAGTTGTGATTTAAGTTCTTGGCTAATAGTTTTTTGCAGTCAACACAACCGATTTCGGCTTTTCTGCATTCCCGGTTTATTTGATCTACTTCTTCTTTTGAAGAAAATATCTTATGGAAAGCAAATACATTGCAAACATCCGGATTACCTGGATCGGATCTTCTTTGTCTTTGTGGATCGGTGACCATCATCATCACACGTTTTGCAGTCTCCTCAGGAGTACTTGCCATTTCAATGTGATTATCCAGACTTTTCCCCATTTTTTGAATTCCATCAATCCCAATAATTTTTGGAAATTCAGTTACTTTCATTTGGGGTTCGATCAATACATTTGAATTATATCGATAATTGAAACTTCGGACTACTTCCCTGGTAAATTCTATATGCGGTGCCTGATCGACACCTACCGGAACTGTATCTGCCTTGTAAAGTAGAATATCAGCAGCCATTAATACGGGATAACCAACTAGTCCATAATTCACGTTGTGCGGGTTTTCGCGAACTTTTTCTTTAAAGGTAGGCAAATCGGTTAATTTTCCAAGTGGTGTCACCATAGAAAGATAGGTATGTAATTCCATCACCTCAGGAATATGCGATTGGATAAAAATGATCGATTTCTTAGGGTCCATCCCGGCAGCGAGCCAATCTAGAACCATGTCAATCGTATTTGCTTTAAGATTTTCCGTTGTCTCCATAGTCGTCAATGCGTGTATATCTACCACACAGTAAACACAATCGTAATTCTCTTGCAAAGCAACATAATTTTTTATCGCACCTAAGTAATTTCCAAGATGCTGCCTGCCGGTGGGTCTTGCTCCGGAGAAAACTCTCCCTCTTGTTTCATTCATTTTCTCTAACTCCAAAATGCTAATTTTTTGTGGTTTTTTGATTGGTTATTCGATGTATTTGCGGATGATGGAGCAATATCGATTTAATAAGTATATCGCAGTCTCGAATGCATCAAATGATTTTAATTTTTTTATTCTTCATTAAAACTTAAGGGCGAAATGAAACCCTTTTTTAAGTCTGATAAGAGTTGTTGTAAATAATTTTCTTTACCAATGGAAAGAATTGTATTTTTATCCTCTATGAAAATATAAGGTCGGATCACGTGGTTTTCAATTGAGAGATTTGAATCCAGTATTTCATTTAATGCTTTTGCAATATCAAATCCAATTTGGATATCGACCAATTCTTTGTTTACCGGGTTGACATCCATGTCGCTGATGAGGGTATGTCCATTTTGTTTTAAGTTGATTCCAACATCCTCTATCAAAAATTGGGAGGGGAGAAAAATGGTGTTCGGACGATTGATGGCGATTTCTCCATAGGCTGTGTTGATCGCATTTGAGTTGATTGAATCACCAATCGTTGCAATGGTGGGGAAAAAAATGACCGGAGCATAAATCGGTGAGCATAAACCACATAAAAACTTCACACCATTGCTGAAAATTTGCGAAGAAGTCGTATTATCATGGGAGTCAGCCGGAAGGATTGCTCCTACACGCCAATCATCTGCAAGCATAGCTGAAACATAACCAGCAACGAAATATAGTTCACTGGTGGAAGTTTGAATTTGGAAAACATTGTTTGGCAATTCAATTTTTTGAGATGAAACAATGATAAATTTTGTAAGAGGAAACTCCGCAGCTAATTCTTTCCAATTTTCATTTTTTTCATAAATAAAAACCAAATTGGCGTACTTAATTTTTTCTTTATTAAGTGATTCCAGAATAGAAAAATCCAAATTGTTATTCATTGCATACTTCTGCAAAGTATCCTGAATTTCAAATGATATGATGTCAGGTAAGTTTTCAGCAAAATAAAAAAGAGTATTATTGGGGATTTCCTCAGTTGGTAAAGCTGTCGGTTGATCCGTTGATTCCATTATGACTTGCGTAGGGGAATTTGTCGGGTCTTTTGGGTTTTCAGACTGGTTATTTGTACATGCATTTAATATGGATGTTGAAATCAAGATTAAGAGAATAATTGGCACGATTACATTTTTATTTTTCATATTCTTCCCGATTTTTGAAATTGCTGGAGTATATTATAATGGTTCTATGATTGAAATGACGATTCCTGGCAGAGGAAATATAAAAATTTACAACCTGGTAATGGATGTAAATGGCACGATTGCGCTGGATGGCAATTTATTACCTGGTGTGGTAGAGAAAATAAGTATATTAAAAGACAGGCTTGATATTTGGCTTTTGACTGCAAATACACATGGCAGTCAAAAAAAAATCGATTTACTATTAGGAATTCATTCGCATATTATACAAAAAGGGAATGAAGTTGAGCAAAAGAAGGAATTTCTCAGGAATTTAAATCCTGAGACAATTATCGCAATTGGACAGGGTGCAAATGATATCGGAATGCTTGAAATGGCAAAAATTGGAATTTGTGTCATTTCTCCAGAAGGGACATATGGAAAAACAATGTTGGCAGCAGATATCATTACACCGGATATAATCTCTGCTTTAGAATTAATTGAAAACCCACTCCGCTTGGTTGCAACCTTGAGACAATGATGACAGATAACGAATATTCTGATGATGTTGATGAAAAAAATGATCGTGTTTCACAAAAACGATTTCCTTATTGGAATTCCAAAGATGATGAAGGGCGACACATTTTTGTAGAGAAATTAGAAGAACGGTTTTCCATTAATTTTGAATATATCGTTCTCAATTGTGTAGTTTCCATTTTTTTGACCATTGCATTCTTAACAAACCAAATTGGTTTTCTCATACTGGCATTATTAATTGCCCCTCCAATCATTCCAATTTTTAGTATTTCTTTAGGCATAAGTTTTGGATCAATACCGTTTCTTCGGAAAGCAATCATTTCGTTGTTTTTTTCTGCCTTGATAACTTTTTCTTTGGGTCTTTTTTCTGGATTTATTTCCACCCAAATTAGCATAACAAATGGAAGTTTTTGGAGCAATTTTGAAGGATATCATTGGGCAAATTTTATTCTCATATTTATTGGTTTATTGTTTGCCTTTGCAATCATAATTCGTAATCCTAAACAGAGCATAAGTGTAGCGAATGTAGCTATTGCTTATATTTTTTATCTACCATTGTTCGTTTCAGGGATTTCAATATTTCGAAAAGAATTATTCAATACTCAGATTGCGGTCAATTCATTCATTGTCCAATTTTTATTTTCGGTATTTATAGGCGTGATCATTTTATTTATTTCCGGAGTCAGATCTAAAGGTAAAAAAATGTATTTACCTTTAGTGTTCATATTACTGATGATTATCGGGATGGCTTTCTACCTGATTTCTCCAAAAATTTCTCCGGATGATAACCAGGTAGTGCTACCAATTTTTACACAATCCCCAACAGTTCTGGTTGCTACGAACACAATGGAAACTAATGTTGAAACAATGATGTCGCCATTACCAACTCTTGTTTTTCCGGAAGAAAGCGCGACGGAGGTTCTTGCTGTTCCAACCTTATTGATTCCTCCTACCTATACTCCGACTGTGACTTTAACACCTTTGTCAACTCCAGTCTGGGCGGAAATTATGGCTCTTGAGTCAAATGGTGTAAACGTAAGATCAGATCCGGGATATAATGGGCGGATTATCAGCACAATTTTAAATGGCACATTAGTTGAAGTCCTTTCCGAAGTGGAAGTTGTTGATAATATCACCTGGGTTCATATTCGTTTACCTGACCAGACCGAAGGATGGATAGTGAGGGATTTTCTCATATCATCAACACCTGCCCCGGACTGGTAAAAAAAATAGATAATTTGGGAGGAATTTTTATAAATGACGATTCATTTTGGTACAGACGGGTGGAGAGCTGTAATATCAGATACATTCACTTTTAGCAATTTGCGATTATTAACACAAGCCATCGCTGATGCGGTTGCTTCAGAAGCTTGGCTTAATGGAACATCAGCTATTTCAAAACCAGATCCTAAAACTATGGTGGTAGGATTTGACACCCGTTTTCTTTCCGATCGCTATGCGGTTGATGTAGCCAGGGTTCTTGCAGGAAATGGGTTCAAAGTTTATCTCGCACAGGCGGATGCTCCTACCCCAGTCATTTCTTATGCTGTAAAACAATATAACGCAGTTGCAGGTATCATGATTACTGCATCGCACAATGCACCAAGATACAACGGAATCAAACTAAAAGCTGCTTTTGCTGGATCTGCATTACCAGAACAATGCAAGAAAGTCGAAGTTTATCTAAACGATAATGAATCTCAAGCCCGGGGACCGAATTTGATGGACTACAACCAGGCAAAAGATTCTGGTTTGATTCAACGATTTAACCCCATCCCGGATTACCACCAACACATACGGGGATTGATTGATTTCGAAAAGATTTCAGAAAATCCGCAACGAATTGTGGTAGATTCCATGTATGGGTCGGGTAGAGGGGTCATCCGATCCATTTTACAAGGATGTGGATGTGAAGTTACCGAAATTCGCGGTGAAATGAATCCTGGGTTTGGTGGCGTTCATCCTGAACCGATTGCTAAGTATTTAGGCGCACTTGCCGGCGCGATCGGGACCGGAATGGGTAGTTTTGGTTTGGCAACAGATGGTGATGCAGATCGAATTGGGGCAATGGATGAACGGGGAAATTTTGTTGATCCTCACAAGATCATGGCTTTGTCATTAAAATATTTAGTTGAAAAACGAGGAATGAAAGGCAGTGTGGTTCGAACTGTCTCGACCACCCGCATGATTGATCGTCTGGCAGCGAAATATGGTTTGAAAGTTTATGAAACACCGGTTGGTTTCAATCACATTGCGGATTATATGTTAAAAGAAGATGTACTTATTGGTGGTGAAGAGTCAGGGGGAATTTCGTTCAAGGGACATATTCCTGAAGGCGATGGAATTATCATGGGTCTGTTACTCCTAGAGATCATTTCTGATTCAGGATGCACGCTGTATGAATTGGTGGAAGATTTATTACATCAAGTTGGTCCAGCAGAATATGAAAGAAAAGATTTGCGGTTAAAACTTCCTGTATCTAAAGAAAAAATGGTTGATAAATTGATCAATAATGCACCGCTTGAAATAGGTGGTCAAAAAATCACTCAAATCTCTTCGTTAGATGGCGTTAAATACTTGTTTGCTGATGATTCGTGGCTGTTAATCCGACCATCCGGAACTGAACCGGTTTTACGTGTTTACGCGGAAGGTATAACGAAAAGCATGGTTAAAGAAATGCTTGCTTTTGGTGAATCGATTGCGAATTCCGTACGCTAAAATGATAAAAAAAGTCCCCGATTTTG
>CAZPIM010000020.1:0-37340 GCA_964586385.1 uncultured Anaerolineaceae bacterium | reverse complement strand
TGATATTATATTCTTTGTAATTGAATTACGTGTAATACTGTAATTGAAAAAGAGGTAATATGAGTGAAAATGAAAAAAATGAATCAAATGCAACAAATTCTACAGAACCAGGATCAACAACAGATCCTCAGGCAAATAAAAGTTCAAAAACAGGTGACCCGTCCCTAAAAAACGCATGGAAACAGGTTGAAAATATTGGGCAGGCGCTTGGAGATGCATTGCAAGGGCGAGGCAATGTTGTAATGGTCCGCGTGAATGATGAGGCACTGAATTATCTGGATATGCTTGTTGAAGCAGAGGTAGTTAAAAGCCGGTCGGAAGCTGCAGCCCTTTTAATCAATGAAGGCGTACAGGCAAATCAGGAACTATTTGAAAAAATAGGTCTGGTCACACAACAAATCAATGCGTTAAGGCAACATTTACGCCAAACGGTTAATGATCATAAATTAGAATAATTTTTGGAGAAAAGAAATGGAAGCAAATTCACAAACTCAAACACAAACATCTACCTGGGATCAAATTAAGGATGATTCAAAAAGGTTATTAAGTTCTTTAGAAAAGGCGATCGACCAGACTGCCAACAGCCTTTCAAAATTGGTTTTGATCTCCCTGGATGTTGAAGATCGAAAAAAATTGGAGAAATTGGTAGAATCCGGGTTGGTAACCAACCTCAAAGATGCAGCCCGTCTCATGATTCAGGAAGGCATCAAAGCCCGATCAGACCTTTTCTCTCAAATCAATGAAACCAACGCTGATATTCAAGCATTAAAGAAGCAACTGGAAATTAAACTAGCCAGTAAACAATCCGAATAGGTGACCCCCCGTAATTGTTGAAACGCCTTTTGCCCGAGGCGTTTCAATTTTAATCACATTTCATTTGTGATGAATCGAATTGGGAGTAACATAAAAAATTTACGTTCTGGAAAACCACTGCCAACGATTTGCTGCAAAATAAATGGTCAGAATAAATATTGCGCCTGCCATTGCAATTGCTAAACTTTGCCAGTTGAATTCAATGATATGAAATCCACCGGACGTAAGCAGCACATTGGATAATATTCCCCCTGTCAGCGCACCACATAACCCGGCGAACAATCTTTCAATTTGAATTTGATAAATTGGAATACGAATTACCTGATTAGTTAACCAACCGATCAACATGCCAATGATTGCCCAGGAAAATAGACCCATAAGATTTGCTTTCTTTTGAAAATTAAATGAAGGTTTGACGTTTCTGGCGTATTTCCATTATAAATTGGCAGATTTCCATTTGAACAAATAAAATTGTAAGGTGAATGTGTTGATAATTTACAATTTTAAAATGTAGCTTCAATTTGCCAGAATGATATAACAATGGGTTGCAACTATCATGCCCGGATTGTTTTAGCATTTGGGTTCTGAAAAAAACATTGGTAAAATTACTTTGAGAACCCAAGTCAATGATTAATGATGAATTAAAAAACACAGCAGATGTATGGAATAAACGGTATCAGGATACGAAACATGCCTTATCGAGACCCCGTTCATTTTTGATGGATAACCGATCGTATTTACCCGATAATGGTCTGGCATTGGATATTGGAATGGGATTGGGCTACAATGCCAAACTATTAGCTGAACATGGGCTATCTGTTATCGGTGTGGATTTTTCATCAATCGCCTTAAGTAATGTTAAGACCAAATTTCCTGAAATACATCTCCTTTTAGCTAAGTTACCCGATATCCATTTTATAAACGATTCTTTTGATGTGATCCTTAATTTCTGGTTTTTGGAACGAAAATTGTTCCCACTGATCAAAGTATTCATGAAACCAGGTGGTGTATTGATTTTTGAAACGATGCGTTCAGATCCGGAAATTGAAACCTGGAATATCAACCCGGGTTATTTATTAAGACCTGGTGAATTAGTGGCAGAATTTAACGATTGGGACATTCTCCTCTATGATGAATCTCATACAACCATTGTTCGCGATGCAATTCAGCCAGTTACCCGCATGGTGGCAAAACGACCGATGCGCAGTTGATTAGTACCATTACCAATCAATTGGTTTTATATGAAGGAGCAAAAAAATGCGTGAATTATTAAATGTGATTGATCAATGGATCAAAAGCGATAAAAAAGTAGCATTGGCCACAGTTGTCAATGTTTATGGGTCTGCACCGCGTCAATTAGGTGCAAAAATGGCTGTCAATCAGGATGGGCTGATGGCGGGTTCAGTGAGTGGTGGTTGTGTGGAAGGTGCAGTAGTAGCTGAAGCACTTCAAATCATTAAGTCGAAAAAATCCAAACTGTTGCATTATGGTGTTTCGGATGAACAAGCCTTTAGCGTTGGTCTGGCGTGCGGGGGTGTCATTGAGGTATTTGTTGAGCCAGTTGATGAAAAGGATTTTTTCCAAATAAAACAGGATCTGGAATCAGATCGTTTGTTTGCTCGGGTTACTGTGATTCGCGGAGAAAATTGTGGTGAAAAAGTTGTAGTTTTTCCCGGTGGTGCTCAATTGGGGAACTTTTCATCTAAATTGATTCAAAACGAAGTAAATAACAAATTACCTGATCATTTTCGAAAACAATTACCCGGTCGCTTTGAGATTCAAGGGATTGAAGAGCTGAGTGAAGTTTTTTTTGATATTTATTCTCCGTTACCGCGTTTGATTATCGTGGGAGCGGTTCATATTGCCATCCCATTGGTAACTTTTGGAAAGTTATTGGGATTTCATACGGTTGTTGTTGATCCCCGGAAGTCATTTTCTAATCTCGAAAGATTCCCACACGCTGATGAATTAGTGCAGGAATGGCCGGATGAATACTTTTCTCGGGTGGGATTGAATGAAGGTAGTTATTTGGCAGTGGTTTCGCATGATGAAAAATTAGATGTACCAGCACTGGCTTTTGCATGCAAAAGTAATGCGCGTTACATCGGTGCACTTGGATCGAAGAAAACATTTGAAAAAAATAAAAACGGCATGCGGGAATTGGGAATATTGGAAGATGATATCGCCAAAATTCATTCACCAATTGGTGTCACCATCGGTGCACACGGCGCTGAGGAGATTGCGCTATCCATCATAACAGAGATTATTGCTGTAAAAAATGGTACAAATAGTTCCAAAAAATAGAACTTGTATTCTAAACCTACTCATGTTATCATCATTTGGCGGATGGCAATATGATCAAAGAAATTCATGCCAAAAAAATCTTATCGCATAGTAAAAATCCGGATCCATGGTTTGGTATTCAGTACAATATGAATCTGTATAGAGGCTGTTCACATCAGTGCATCTATTGTGATTCGAGGAGCGACTGTTATCAGATCGAGAATTTTGCTGATACGCTGGTTAAAATCAATGCACTTGAACTTCTTTCAAAAGAATTGGCTGGTAAGCGTGTTAAAGGAACAATCGGCACCGGTTCGATGAATGATCCTTATGCCCCGGTGGAAAGAAAATACCAGCTCACCCGTGGTGCATTGGAGATCATTGCGAAGCATGGTTTTCCGGTCCATGTTTTAACCAAAAGCAATCTGGTTACTCGGGATGCTGACTTATTATTGGCAATTCAAAAACGGACGTTTGCGCTGGTTTCATTTACCATCACAACTTTTGATGATGCATTAGGGAAAAAAGTCGAGCCGGGTGCTCCGCTTGTTTCAGATCGGTTTGCGGCAATGAAATTTCTGGCAAATCAAGGAATCAGGGTTGGAGTGTCTTTAATGCCTGTTTTACCGTTTATCGAAGATAGCTGGGAGAATATCAGGCAAATTGTGCTTCTATCAAAAGAAAACGGTGCAGGACACATTTTGGCTGCTTTTGGGATGACTCAGCGGAAAGGTCAACAGGAGTATTATTATCAGAAATTGGATGAACATTTCCCCGGTATTCGGGAGAAACATCAACACAAGTTTGGTAATCAATATGAATGCTCGGCAAATCAAGCGCAAAAATTACACGAGCAATTTACTACCTTGTGCTCGCAGATTGGAATGAAAACCAGCACACCAATTTTTACTCCAGAAATAACTTTACGGCAGTTAAGCATATTTGAAAATTGAATGATAGCACTTCTTTTTTAACACAAATTTAAAACAAGTTTTTCAACCGATTTCAATTGACTTTCATTATTATTATTTGTGATGATTGATTGAAAAAAAAGTTTGTGTTTTAGTTGCATAAACAAAATGACAAAATTGAGTTTGTGATAAGGTGCAAAACCATCATATTGTCATTTTATTTTATGATTTAAATGGGTTTTTTATTGATTTATAAAATTAGGTTGACAGATCATAAAAAAGCTGTATAATCAGCCAAAATTCGGTGTATGTGATATTTGTCATGAATAAAAAATTTTCCTCAATGATTATCATCCTTATTAGCTGGCTTCTCCACATGATTTATTTTATGGAGATGAAGTTTGATATAGGGAACGCTTAGCAGGAAAAGATTAAAAATAAAAATCGATCAAATGCAAAGCCACCCGATCAAACAAAGGGGTGGCCATTTTTTTTCCAAATATCCTCAAACACCAACTGGCCGCCTCATCTATCCAAGGAGGTCAAATTCCAAAAAAAATCCCTCAATTTATAAATCGAATAATTTCCAGTAAGAAGAAGATTAAATTTTTTTCTATTGCTCAGGAGGAGTAAGAAATGAATAAGAAAGTAATGTTTATCGTTTTTGTCGTTTTTGCCATGTTATTGGCAAGTTGTGGCACACCCACAGCTTCAGCGCCGGCTGCTACTGATGTTCCAGCAGCTACATCTGCTCCCGTAGAAAATACGAAACCAGCCGCGACCGAAGCTCCTGCAGAAGTTGGTGAGCCGGAAGTATGTGCTAGCGATGAGTTTGGTTGTGCCGTTGTTCCTGCCGGGGAAACTGTAAAACTTGGAATGGGCGCTCCCATGACTGGTGACTACGCTTCCTTTGGTGTGGATATTTCTCAAGGTGCATCCATTGCAGTAAAAGATGCGGGTGATTTTGAAGGATTTGCTTTTGAATTGGTCGCAGAAGATGATCAGGGAGCCCCGGAAGGTGGCGCTGCTGTAGCTAACAAATTGGTTACGGATCCAACCGTCGTTGCAGTTGCAGGTCATATTTTCTCTGGAGCCACAGAAGCAGCTATTCCTGTATATGAAAAAGCTGGCATCCCCATGCTGTCCCCATCTGCCACAAATCCCCCACTAACCACACTCGGATCAAAGGTATTCAATCGAATTGCTTTTACCGATGCGGTACAAGGGAAATTTGCAGCAGATTATCTGTATACCAAATTAGGATTAACAAAAATCGCTGTTGTTCATGATGGTGGTGCTTACGGTCAAGGGTTAGCTGATGTAGTACAAGCAGAGTTCACTGCTTTAGGTGGTGAGGTTGTTGGATATGAAGCAATTACCACTGGTGAGCAAGATTACACACCTATTTTGAGTGTTCTCGCTTCCAAAGGACCAGAAGCTGTCTATTTTGGTGGTTACGTAGCTGAAGGCTATGTTCTCGCAAATGACATGAAAAAAGTTGGATTGGAAAATGCAGTTTTCTTTGGTTGTGATGGTACTTTCGGTGCAGAATTCATCGAAAAAGCCGGAGCAAATGCTGAAGGTTCTTATTCTGCATCCCTCATTCCACCCGAATCTGAAGCCAAAACCAAATTTGACGCCGATTACTTAGCTTCATTTGGTGTACCTGCCGGTTCTCTCTCACCCTATACCTGGAGTGGATATGATGCTGCTGCTGCTTTGATCGCCATGGTCAAAAAGGTAGCTGTTGTAGGCGCTGATGGTAACCTGTATGTTCCACGTGGTGCCCTGGTAAATGCAGTTCGCACCATGAGTGGTGAATCTTTCATTACCGGTGACATCACTTGTAACGAAGTTGGCGAATGTAACACAGCCGGACCAACCTTCTATGTTGTGTCAAGTGGCGCGTGGGTTGTAGCTGAATAGAAATATTCATTAAAGTATAAAAAATCAGGGGCTATGGACCGATTTTATCCATAGCCTCTGACCATGTTAGAATATCTGAAAATCCTCAAAAAAAAATGTACGGAGGCATGATGGAAGCAGGTCGTAAAAAAATCCCACTTAAAATGCCCCAACTTAATGTAAAAATCATCAGACTGATAGCCGCAGGTCTGGTTCTTGCGCTTTTAATTTGGAGAATAAGCGTTGTGGCTATTGAGTCGCAGTTCGGGGCAGACACCTGGCTGCGACTTTCTGTATCGGGTCTCATTATTGGTGGAATGTATGCGTTAATTGCCATTGGTTATACATTGGTTTATGGTATTTTATTTATGATTAATTTTGCGCATGGGGAAGTCATGATGATTGGTTCGTTTGGAGGATACTTTGTCTTTGAAGCCTTCAACGCTATTCCGGTTAACATGGCAGATGGGACTCAGAATTCATTTCTAAACGCTTACCCTGTAATTGCAATTCTTCTTGCATTTTTGGCAGGTATGGGAATTGCTGCTTTAGCTGGTTATTTTCTGGAAAAAATTGCCTATCGTCCATTGCGAGGTGCACCGAGGCTTGTTCCTTTGATTAGTGCGATTGGTGCTTCGATATTTTTGCAAAATGCGGGGCAATTATTATTTGGACCTCAAAGACGACAATTTATAAACCCGTCAGTGATTGATCGGGGACTAGGGTGGTCAATCCCGGTTGGTGATTCGAATGTCTTATTAACGTATTCAGGCATTTTTTCTTTAATCTTATCGGCTACTTTAATGATCGGTTTGTATATTTTGGTACAACGTACAAAATTAGGCCGCGCAATGCGTGCAGTCGCTCAGGATAAAAGGACAGCTGCGTTGATGGGTATCAATGTTGATAAAATTATCAGTCAAACTTTTGTCATCAGTGGTGCTTTAGCCGGAGCAGCCGGTGTGATGTGGGGTATTCATAATGGTTTGACAAACTTTTATGTTGGCTTCATTCCAGGAATAAAAGCATTTACTTCAGCTGTTCTGGGTGGCATTGGCAATATTCCCGGTGCAATGGTTGGTGGTTTATTCCTTGGTATCGTTGAGGCAATTGGACCTGCGGCTTTAGGGATTGATTTTCAATTAAAAGATGTAATGGCGTTTTCCATATTGATTCTGGTGTTGATTTTTAGACCATCAGGCATATTAGGCGAAGCATTATCGGAGGAGAAAGTATGAAAACTTCATCCTTTAAAACATCAGCTACAAGCGGTATTGTTTTTGCCATCATCGTCATTTTCATGGCTCTAATTGGTTTTACAGTTACCGGTCCAAGTATGGTGCAAAAAATATCCGGGAACACGCTTTCATCTGGTACTATTCCTTCCTACTGGTCTCTGGTTGTTTTTCTGGGATTTATTGGCATTTGGAATGGATGGCGCGCAGCGAAACAAAGCGAGGAATCTCCGCTGCATGTCACAAAAGCACTGTTTAATGGATTAATCGCAGGATCCATAACTGGTTTACTGGTTATGTTGTACGCCTTTGTAGTAGGAAGTATTAGTGCGCAGGGAATTGATCTCCGTGTCTATTTAAGTCTGCTTTCACCCGAATCTATTGTTTATTTTGTATTTGGAAAATCCACTTTAATTGGCGGCCTATTGCAACTTGCTTTGTTTGCAACTTCAGGATGTTTAGGTGCGATTCTGGCAATTGCTGCAGATAGAAGTAATAGAAAAATTTCCAGCGCAAAAAAATCAATATCCCGATGGTTCGAGACATCCTGGTTTGGTTCTTTACGCAAGAATCTCTACCTCAATTACGTCCTCATGGGTGTTGTACTTTTATTGCTGGTCTTGTTACCCCGCACCTGGGGTTCATATTGGAACTATATTATGGGGACAGTGGGAATCTACGTTTTATTAGGCTTAGGGCTAAACATTATCGTAGGTTTTTCCGGTCAACTCGTTTTAGGTTATGTGGCTTTCTTTGCCATCGGGGCATATAGTTTTGCCCTGGTAACAGCCCCGGAACCACACAATTTACAATGGAATTTTTGGATAGCAATTTTGGTGGCTGTGGTCGCATCTGCATTATCGGGCATATTGATTGGATTACCAATCATGCGCCTGAGGGGCGATTATTTGGCGATTGTGACGCTTGGTTTTGGTGAAATTATCCGAATCTTGCTTAAAAGTGATTGGTTAAAAGACTTTACCTTAGGACCACGCGGTGTGAGAGATATCGCCGGCCCAACCCTTTTTGGTAAATCATATTCATCGGATGTCGATTATATGTATTTGATCATTCTGGCTGTGTTACTGTCGATATTTTTAGCACGCCGCTGGCAGGAATCGCATGTTGGTCGTGCCTGGTTGGCAATCAGTCAGGATGAAACCGTCGCTCAGGCAACCGGTGTGGATACATATAAGTATAAATTATTAGCACTTGCCTTAGGCGCTGCATTTGCCGGTTTGGGTGGAGCATTATTTGCTTCCCGAAATCAATTTACAGGTCCGGAAGATCATGCATTAATGGTCTCCATTAATGTCTTATGCCTTGTGATTGTGGGTGGTATGGGCAGTATTCCGGGTGTAATTCTGGGAGCCTTTACGCTTAAAGGTCTCCCTGAGATATTAAGGGAGCTGGAGAGTTACCGCATGCTTGTTTTCGGTGCATTATTGGTTGTGATGATGATCATCCGACCGGAAGGTTTATGGCCGTCCAGGAGACCGAATTTGGAAACACATGCTCCAACGCCTGAAGTAGAAAAACAACCCGAAGTCAATGGAGGAAAGGTATGAGCATCATTCTTGAGACACAACGGGTTACGAAAATTTTTGGTGGATTAACTGCGGTAAATAAAGTGGATTTGTCTATTCCAGAAGGTTCGATTGCAAGTATTATCGGACCCAACGGTGCCGGAAAAACCACATTGTTCAATTGTATTTCCGGGTTTTATAAACCAGAATTTGGGCAGGTTTTATTTAATGGAAATCCAATTCAGGGTATGTTAACTGACAAAATTGCTGCTTTAGGGATTTCCAGAACTTATCAAAATATTCGCCTGTTCAAAAGTATGACAGCAGTTGAAAATATTATGGTCGGTTTTGAACCACGTATTAAACAGGATTGGTTTGCGGCAATGCTGAAAACGCCTGCCTATCGCAAAGAAGAGAAATTCGTAATTTCTGAAGCCAGTAAATTACTGAAGTATGTTGGTCTGCAAGGATTTGGTGATCATCTGGCCACCAATTTGCCTTATGGTGCGCAACGAAGACTGGAAATCGCCAGGGCGCTTGGGAATAACCCAAAGTTACTGTTGTTGGATGAGCCAACAGCTGGTATGAATCCGCAAGAAACAGACGAAATGAAAGAATTCATACAACTTGTAAGGAATGAATTAGGGATCACCATTATTCTGATCGAACATGATATGCGGGTGGTTATGGATATATCCGATCAAATTTCTGTATTGGATTATGGACAAAAAATTGCGGAAGGGAATCCAAAAGAAATTCAGGCGAATCCAAGAGTCATCGAAGCATATTTAGGACCCGGTGCAGCTGTATTATCCGAAAAATATAGACGGGAGAAAATGCAATGATGCTGGATGTAAAAGATATCAACGTCTATTATGGAGCAATCCATGCGCTCAAAGGGATTTCCTTTCATTTGGAGCAGGGTGAGATCGTCGCGCTGATTGGTGCCAATGGTGCCGGAAAATCGACTTCATTAAGTGCCATATCACGTGTCGTAAAAACCCGTTCCGGAGACATTTTATATAAAGGTGAATCGATTGTTAATACACCTCCTCAAGACATCGTTCGCAAGAATATTATCCAGGTTCCGGAGGGTAGAAGAATTTTCCCGCGTATGACGGTGGTGGAAAATCTGGAAATGGGTGCCTATATTCATAATGATCGTTCACAAATTGAAAAAGATATGGAAGCGATGTTTGTTCGATTTCCTCGATTGAGAGAACGGCGAAAACAATTAGGCGGAACACTCTCCGGAGGAGAGCAACAAATGTTAGCGATCGCGCGTGGACTCATGGCGCATCCCGAATTATTGCTACTCGATGAGCCGTCTATGGGATTAGCGCCAATTATTGTTGAACAGATATTTGACATTATTCGAGACATTAATCATCATGGCACTTCCATTCTATTAGTAGAACAAAATGCACAAATGGCTCTTTCGGTTGCTCACCGCGGTTATGTTCTGGAAACCGGAAAAGTTGTGTTGGAAGGGCAGGCGGATGAATTGTTAACAAATCCTGTCGTTCAGGAAGCTTATCTTGGCGGTAGTGGATAAAAAAAGGATTCAGTAAAAAAATTCCCACATCACCGTGGGAATTTTTTTATTCCACCAGGCTTCCGGTAACTTTAAATAATACAGCACCCGGAAGTGTCACAACAAATTTTGACCCCTGACCGAGTACACTCTCGGCACTAATTTCGCCTGCATGTTTCTTGATGATGCGGTTACAGACGGAAAGTCCCAATCCTGTTCCTTTTCCAGCTGATTTCGTTGTGTAAAATGGTTCAAAAATTCGAGCCAGTTTATCAGGAGGAATTCCTTTGCCATTATCTTCGATGACAATCTTGAATTCTTTATTACCATAATCAGTCGATATCGTGATTTCGCCGGGTGACAAATCAATTGCATCGATAGCATTCATGAGCAAGTTGATCCAAACACCCTGAATATGATCTTTACTGGCAACAACAGGGGGAAGGTCTTCTTTCAGATTCAGGTTAATTCTTAATTGACGGGAATTTATTTCATGCTGGACCAGGGAAATTGCATTATGTATTGTTTCATTAATATCCAGTCGGACAAAATCATATTCTTCTTTACGGGCGAATCCCAATAAATTCTTAACGACCTGGGAAGCTCTTGATCCCGCCAATTCAATTAGCTCCAGTGATTCACGGATATCTTTATCATCCGGAGAGGTTTCGCGTAATAGTAATTGTGCGTTAGCGATTATTGCAGCCAGTGGATTGTTAATTTCATGTGCTACTCCGGCTGCTAATTGCCCAACTGCTGCTAATTTCTCAGATTGAATTAAATTTGCTTCCAGATTTCTTTTTTCTGTTATATCCTGTTCAAGAATAATGGATTGGATCGCCTTTTTCTTTTCGTTATGGATAGGGAATGTTGAAACTTCCCATTCCATATATTGCTCGTCATCAATCCAGTAACGTTGAATACGGGAAGTCTGGCGGCCGGTTGTGAATGTATCCATTACCCGGCATCCGGAACAAACGTCATTGTGGCCAAATAGTTTTTCGTAACATTTGAAACCAACCATGTCGTTAGGGGACAAATTTGCCCGGTCTGAACGGCTTTTATTGACGGCTAATAAATTATAGGTATGATCAACGATATAAATACTGACCGGCAAATTGTCAAATAATGCACGTAATGTATTCCGTGAACTGAGTATTTCCAGGCGTCCGGTTTCAAGATTGGTGTTTTTTGTTCTCAGCGATTGAAACACTTCATTGGTATGCATGGTATTGGCTAATGCAGAAACAAAACACTCCAACAATTCCATTCTGTCAATAGATAGGGGAGGTGTCTGATAATTTAATAGATTAATTCCGCCATAAATCTTATCCCCTGCAATGATTGGTATGGAACAAATATGTTGAACGACGAGTCCCGGGGCACTGTCAATTTCAGAATTGAAATTATCTCCAGCCAAAATTGTGGGTAATTCAACGACTTTCCGGGTATTAATGGTTTGAGTAATAATCCCTTTATCCAGTTTTAATGAAGTTTGGTAAATCCAATAGTCGCGGTTTCCAAGAAGTTTCTTGAAAACTTGGTCCTGACTTTCGTTTTCAAATGTATAAAGGATCACTTCATCCGCTTGAAAAATTAATTGAATATAACGAATAATATTAATCTGAATATCATTCATTTCAGTAAAAGTATTTTGGATTCGAGCAATATACTTTAGAGCTTTATACTCAAGTTCTTTTTCAGCCGAAAATGACAACCCATCCTGCATGATTGTTCTTTCAACTTTCTGGGTTACCGAATTGAATTGTGTAACCATAACCGGCGACTGTTTTTAAGAATGTTGGATTTCGCGGGTCTTCTTCAATCCGTTCCCGCAAATTCTTGATGTGCACTCTTACCAGGTCCGGACTGCCTGCATCGGATGGATAATCCCAAACTTCGTCCAATAATCTGGAAGGAGAAAAAATTTCTCCGGGATGACTCATCAAATGGTAAAGCAGATCGTATTGAACGGGGGTTAATCGAATAGTTCCGGTTGCTTCAGAAACAAGTTCGTAGGACCTGGTATTAAGGGTAAATTCACCAACCGTGATCAGATAATTCGAAGCGGAAGCGATATCCGTGAAAACCGAAATCTGATCGCTTAGTTCTTTTTGTTGGCTATTTTTTCTCGCGCGACGTAGTATTGCACGAATCCGTAAAAGTAGTTCATCGATATTAAACGGCTTTCCCAAATAATCGTCAGCACCGGCTTTGAAACCAACAATTTTATCTTCGTCTTTGATCTTGGCAGTCAGAAATAAAATCGGAACTTCTGTGAGCAACGGGTCAGCGCGCATTTCCCGACAAACAGTGTATCCATCCATGCCCGGCATAATTACATCCAAAACAACCAGGTCAGGCACGTGGCGACGGGCAGCTTGAAGACCTTCTACGCCACTTTTTGCCACAGAAACTTTAAACTCCTCCCCCCGAAGGACGCGCTCAATGGTTTTGGAAACAATTTCATCATCTTCTACAACCAGGATATTTACAGCCATCATTTTTTCATCTCCCCTGGTAAACAAATTTCAAAATTTGTCACACCATGTTTCATTTTAACAGAAATTTGCCCTTGATGTTGTCGTACGATTTCCCGACACAGGCTTAATTCAATTCCTGTTCCTCTTCCTAAACCCATCGGAATGAGTTGGGGTTCAAATATATTATCTAATTGATCACTTTGAATCGGTATGCCATCATCACTAACAGAAATGCAAACACCATATGGATCTTTGGATATTTGGCTTTTAACCGTGATGATGTGATATTGATTATCTAATGTTGCATTTCGGGCAAGCATTAATAGCGTTACCCATAAATCCTCCAGTTTTTGAATATTGCCACGAATTTGAGGGAGATTTGGATATAAGGATACATTTAGTTTTGTTGTTCCACTTGCTTGTATGTGAGCACCGGTGAGTAGAATAGCTTTTTCAATCGTCTCATTGACGGAAATCTGATCAAAACTATTTTTTCCGGGTTCAGAAAATTTCAACAATTCCTGAATTACGTCTTGTGCTCTCCAACCTGCTTTTTCAATTGCTTTAGCAGACTCATACTCACTTTTCGATTGGGGAATCGTTTGCGATAAAAGTTGGGATTCTGCGATGATGGTCGTTAAGGGATTTGAAATTTGATGGGCGATGCTGGAAGCCAATTCTCCAATCGCTGCCATACGTGTGTTTTGCGTAAGATGTGTTTGAGCGGTTTTTAACTGGTTTTCCATTTCCTTTCGATCCGTTATGTCCCTGCCGATACCTTGGAAATCGATTAATTTTCCGGCATTATTAAATATTGCCCGCACCGTCCATTCCAGCCAGCGGATTGATTCATTAACCATCGTACGGAACTCAAATCTGGCAATCGGATCATCAAGTGATGTATTTTGCAACGTGGTCTGAATGCCTGCAAGATCATCCGAATGAATAAAATCGGTACATGCTTTTCCTAAAAGCGCATCTCTGGTCTGATGATAATAATTGCAGAATTTCTCATTGACGAATGTTAATTTGAATTCAGAGTCTGTTCGACAAATTAATTCGGTTTGATGTTCTTCAACAATTGCCCGGTAACGGGCTTCACTGAATCGCAAATCTTCTGCCGACCTTTTTTGAACAACCGCATTAACAACCAGATCTGCAAAAGTTTGCATCAAATGAGAATGATCTCGCAGCCAGCTTTGTTGAACTTTGGTCATGAAAACTGTAAGAATTCCAATTAATTCATTGTTGTAAATCATCGGAACCAGAATAATGGATTTGATGCGGAGTTTTTTAAAAAATTCTCTTTCTAAAAATGCTTCATCCGGCATTTCATCGAGTGAATTGATAAGTAAAGGTTCCTGACCAATCAATTTTTGATGTAAATAAGGAAAGTCATGAATCGGTATGATGCCTGCATCATTTTGGATTTTTTGACTATTTTCTACTCCCTTTTCAAACCCGCAAAAATATTTTAAATGACTTTGATCCTCAACCAGATATATGGCACCATAATCAGGACGAAGATAATTTCCGATTAAAAGGAGTGCTTTTTCTACACCCATATCAGTATTTTCCGGCTCGATATTTATGAAAAAGTTGGAAATGGAAGAGAGCAATTTTTCCATGATGAGTCTCTGTTGCAATTGATTTTCTATGGCTTTTTTGATACTGATATCTCTTACAACATCCATATATCCAATTATTTCGTTGTTTTTTCCATCAAAAAGCGGAGAAATAATCGAACTGATCCATTTAATTTCTCCATCTTTGTTGATGTATTTTCTTTCAATTTCTTTTTCTTTTTCCAAAAACGTAATTGGGGGTAAGAATAGCTTATAGTAGTTATCGTCAACTTCTTTGCCTACTCTATCTTCCGGAGAGTAACCGAAAAGTTTAGTGGCAGTTTCATTCCAAAAGTTAATCGTTCCGGAACAATCCCATACCACAATCGAGTCACGCATGTTATTTAATAATGAGGCCTGATAATGGATTCGTTTAGAAGACTCTTCCATTTCAGCCTGTAATTTTCGCATTCGTATAGCTTTAATTAGTAAGGAAGGTAAGATGGAAAATGAGTAGTTTCCTTTAACCAGGTAATCAAATGCACCAGCCTGCATCGCTTTTACTGCAATTTCCTCAGTACCTTCACCGGTCATCATGACTACCGGAATTTTGTTACCTTTTTCAGATAATTTTTCTAAAATTTCTAAACCTGTAATTTCTGTCAGACGATAATCCATAAAAATCAGGTCATATTGTTTTGCATGATAAGCAGTCCAAAAATCACCTTCTCTATGTGTTAAATCAACAGTGCAATGTGCAGATATGACTAAAAAATCTGCCATCATTTTTGCCA
The DNA here is from genome assembly GCA_964586385.1 of uncultured Anaerolineaceae bacterium. Lineage (GTDB taxonomy): Bacteria > Chloroflexota > Anaerolineae > Anaerolineales > Anaerolineaceae > UBA6170. The sequence goes on along the minus strand of CAZPIM010000020.1, from coordinate 22,291 downwards.
GGATATGGTCGTCATCCAGAATCAGAACGGTATGATTAGTTTCGCTCATTTGTTTGAAAAAATCATACAATGGAGACTCCTCAAGGGCTATAAAAACGATATAAATATGATAACAAATTTGAAAAGGGATTCTAAAGATATTTCGTTACATGGATTATGCCAGATTATGAAAAACTAAAATTCGGAATTACAAAACGATGACGATCTGAGTAATTATTTTCCATTCTTGCATATTCAAAAGGGACCAGAAAAATAAGAAAGGTTGTGATTTTTTTTAATCACAACCTTTTTGTTCGTTTTATTAAAAAACTATGGGCATGTGATGGTGAAGGATGTTGACCCAAAATCCTGATGGTTGGGTTCGTCAATTCGAAGCCATATTTTTCCAGTCCAGTTATAGCCTGGTCCGGTACCCATGGACATTTTGAAGTCGGCCAGGGTTTTTTCGCTGCCATCACTAAAACTGATTGTCGTAGGTGGTGATACATAACCATCTTCCCTTCTGTAGGTATAGGTTACATTACCGGCTTTGCTTACTCTAATCGTGCCTTTTAATGTAATCTCTGTTGGGCAGGAGCCGTTATAACTGGAAGGATTGACTGTAAAAGTTGCTGAAGTGACTGCAAACAATTGTGCGGTCGGAACGCCAACTTTGATTTGAACCCAGAAGGGCTTATTATCTGCCCCTATTCCAAAAATTACACCCGAAGCATTCCGCAATTTCCAATTTCCTTTATAGGTATTCGCAGTATCCGGCGCTTTCAGATCAACCGATATATCTACAGTTTGCTCCGGTGCGACATTTCCGGTCAAAGGTTTCGAGGCTGGACCATTCATACTGGTACCGCTATCAAAGACGAGAGCATAACCCGTTGTCCAGGTACAGGATCCGGTGTTTTTAATTCGCCACGTTTTTGTGAAGGCAGCTCCGGGGGTGAAAGATGTATCATCCGGGATTGTGACATCATCGATAAATTTTGCAGAATCACATGGAAGGCTAGTGGGAGTAGAGGTAGGAATCTGTGTTGGTATCAAGGTTGCAGTTGGTGGAACATCCGTGGGAGGAACTTCCAAGGTGGCTGGTTTCGGTTCTAAGACAGTAGGGAGGGCAGGTACAGGTGTGTTTTCATTAATTTTTGCCTGAACGGTTAATGCAGCCGCCGTGAACACAAAATTTGCGTCCGATGTAGGAGTGGCGGATCCTCGCGGTAAATTACATGCGGATAGGAGGATGGTTAACGCCATTAAAACACTCAATCCAATGGTCAATTTTTTCATCATTTCTCCTCAAATCTTTTCTGAATATTCAAATTTCAAATACTATTTTAACCACATTCATTGCTTTTATGAATAGCAATTGATTAACCTTACATGAAATATGCCAAACATACGTGTCTTTCTATATTTTTTCCAGGTGATACTACTATAATAAAAAAAGAGATCTAGTTTTTTGGAGGACGAATGGCTTTTTTTGACTTTCCTATCGATGAATTACGTGTTTATAGACCGGAACGGGATGAGCCTGCAGATTTTGATTCTTTCTGGGCAGATACTCTGCTGCAAGTTCGTAAGTATCCGATGAATCCTGTGTTTATCAGAAAAGATGAACCGTTGGAATTTATCGAAGTTTATGATGTTACATTTCCGGGATACGCCGGACAAGCGATAAAAGGATGGTTGTTCCTTCCGAAAAGTGAAAAGAAGCAGTTACCTTGTGTTATAGAGTATGTTGGATACGGAGGAGGTCGTGGAAAACCATTAGAACGATTGGCCTGGCCAAATGCAGGTTTTGCTTATTTCATCATGGACAATCGCGGTCAGGGGAGCAGTTGGTCCGAAGGAGACACACCGGATATTGAAACTGATTTGGGAAATAGCCAGTATCCCGGATTTATGACACGCGGAATCTTAGATCCAACTACCTATTACTACAAAAGGATGTTTTGTGATTCTATCCGTGCTGTTGAAGCAATCAAATCCCATCCACAAATCGATTCCGGAAAAATCGCGATCACAGGTACAAGCCAGGGTGGGGGGGTGACTATTGCTGTCGCAGGCTTAATGCCAGAGATAGAGCTCGCCATGCCGGATGTGCCCTTCCTGTGCAATTTTCGCAGATCAATTACATTAATCAATAGCCAACCCTATCATGAGGTGGTCAAATACTTGCGTGTCCATCGTGATAAAGAAGACCAGGTCCTAAGAACATTATCCTATTTTGATGGAATGAACTTTGCTGCACGTGCTAAAGCGCAAGCTATTTTTTCCACAGCATTAATGGATGAGACCTGCCCACCATCGACTGTTTTTTCAGCCTATAATTATTGGCAGGGAATGAAAGATATTAAGGTTTACCCTTACAATGAACACGATGGTGGTGGAATCCATCATCTGTATTATAAAATTAACTTGTTGCGCTCACTCTGGTTATAAGAAAAAATTCAATTAGATTTTTACCACGTTGTTTTTTGACAAATAGCGATATAAAAAAAAGCTACAAAAATTTTAACATTTAAATTTTTTACGCGGCCTTTACAGAGTCTTCTGATTGCTTATGCTATCTTTTTCATAGATTAAAGATTTACCCAGTTAAGGATGGATTAATCATGAAAAAGGTTCTCGTCTCCGATAAAGCTTCTTTTACGAGAGTAAAAATGGCAAAAATTTTATCAGAAGAAGGCTTTGATGTTTTAATGGCAGAATCTGGTCAAATGGCCGTTGAAATGTATCAATCTTACTTACCTGATATTGTTTTGATGGATTTATGCGGTGCGGGTGAAGATCATTTTTCGTCGGTTAAACAAATTACTGAATTTAATCCAGATGCAAATGTTATTATGCTTTCCTCTATTGGGCAGGAACCGGATTTGCTTGATGCAATAAAAACCGGTGCAAAAGATTTCGTATTGAAACCGATCAACAAGTTGTCTCTTTTTTATAAAATCCAAAATTTATTAGCAGCAGTAAGCATTTTGTAACCCTCTGATATTTGTTATGGTAATTGTTTAGGGAATTTATCTTACTTATTAAAGTGTTTTAAAAATCTTTGATTGAGGAAAGTCTTGTAAAGATATGAATTCAGACAAAATCGAAGTCAACAAGGATATAAATTTTAATACAAGTCTTTTTCATGAATTGGAAATATTGGAAAATGCAGATGTAGGACTGCGTTTTTTGCTCAATGAAGAAACACGCCAGGTGGTCGTCTGTTTTATTGATCGGGCAACCCAAAAAGTGATTAAGAGTATTCCGCAAGAAAAATTAATTAACCTTCAAGCACGTGATTTACTGGATATGCTTGCTTAGGTAGAAATTATTATTATTTTATTTATTCAATTCGAAATGCTATCCAATTTTGGATAGCATTTCGTGTTTTTTCGCATGAATTTCAAGTACTTCATTTTGCATACGATTTAGATGTTCCCCCCGTAAAGGGTACCAAAGTAATATGATTGCACCAATGGCCATAGCGATTCCAGGAACCAATCCGGCGATAATTTTTATCCCCAAAATAGCACTTTCAGGTTGATTAAGAAAGATATTTCCACCATTCTGTTCTCTGGTAACAAAATTGGTTGCCTGGAGAATAAAAGGAGAAAGTGCGATGGCTATGGATTGCGCCGGCTTGGTGATTAATGCATTCACACCAAAAAAAGCTCCTTCCCGGCGAACACCTGATTTTGTCTCATCTTCATCCGCTACCTGAGCAAATAACACATTTGTTAACGTTTGAGGTCCGGCTAACCCAAAACCAGCAAATGCCAGGCAAACCGGTATTAATGAAGTCGGAACGATCATTATGGATAATAATCCCACCGATGCAATGACAAGCATGATTTGGTGACCTCCAACGATCCCAAATCGCTTTGTAAATAATTTTGTACAGGGAACTCCGATAAACAAGGGAATAAAGAGGCAGGCAAGCAATAATATTGTACTGATGTTTACAACATAATCTGCCAGGTAAAAAATCGCTCCTGAGACCAGAGACGACATAAGAATTGACATGAAATTTGCACCTACAAGAATTAAGAAACTTTTACTCGAAAAAGTAAATTTTAATGAATTTTTTAAGACTAATAGGTTTATCAACTTTGGTAAATTCAGGGCGCTCTTTTACTTTTAATGTGGTTGCAATGATGAGTAAAGCAGCAACGATTCCTACGACAACCATGGCGGTTTGTAATGGGAGAAAGTCGACATTTGCACCAACCTTAGGACGAAAGAAATCCGGAATGATAAAACCCAGTAACGTGCCCAACAAACCAAATAGTGCAGCGGAAATCTGAAGGTCATTTCTTTCAGAATCAGACTCAGTCACTTCGGGTAATAATGATGAATAGACTAATCCAATAATTGTATAAGCGGTATCATATAACAACATACTGATGAGCATCCACCAAAAAATTGCATGTTGTTCTGCTTTTTGAGGGGCAAACCAGACCAATATGAATGTGAACGCCAGGAAAGGTGCTGTGAATCGCATGTAAGGAATCCGGCGACCAAATCTTGAACGTGTATTATCGGTGATATAACCAAATAAAGGATCATTAATCGCATTCCAAACAGCATAAATTAAAGAAGCGAGGGCAATCCAACGCGCAGATAAACCCAGATAATCCTGATAAAAAATCGGTAACAGCGCACCAAAAATTCCAGCAATAATGGAAGTTCCAAAAGAAGCAACTCCCCAAATAAACTTATAACCTGGTCCGTGTTTTACTGGTTGGATTGTAGTCATAGACATGCGATTCTCCATAATGGATAATTGTTTATTAAATTATAGCCATAGAATTCTGAAGGACCTGTGATTAGGAGATTTAAAATAAAAATTAATGAAATTAAGGTATGATAAAGCTAATGAACATCAGGCAGGAGATGTGTATTGCAAACATTAGATGAATTAAAGAAAAAGTTGCCGCCACAAACACGCGTTATTTTTGACGCTTTTTGGGAAAGACTACCCAGTAGTGAAAAGAAAAATTTTCTCGACCTTGTGCAGGCGTTTCCATCCGAAACGAACTTGTTACAATTATTATTAAAACTGGGTTCTGAACAATTTAAGTTAACCTTTGGGTCTAAGACTCGTATTGCGATTGTTGGGCCGGCAAATGTGGGCAAATCGACACTGTATAACCAATTCGTTCGCGAAAAAGAAGACAAAGCACATGTCAGCCCCTTACCGGGAACAACACGTATTGTTCAGGAAGCCGATGCAGGTATTTTTTCTGTTATTGATACTCCCGGGGCAGATGCTGTTGGAGAAGTAGGTGATAAAGAACGTGAAACCGCATTGCATGCAGCAGCGAATTCAGATTTTCTGATTATTGTTTTTGATGCAATCCAGGGAATAAAAGTAACTGAGTTAGAACTTTTCCGGCGTCTTGTTGAAATGAAAAAACCATATGTCGTTGTACTAAACAAGAGTGATATCGTAAAGAAAGATATTCCACAATTATTACAGCATTCTGCATCCTTATTAAATTTATCAGTAGATCAGGTGATCCCAATTTCAGCAAAAACCGGTGATCAAGTACCGGATGTATTAAAAGCAATCGCAATCGCAGAACCAGGTATTGTGGCTGCCTTAGGGCAGGCGATGCCGCAATATCGTTGGCAGCTTGCATGGCGGGCAATTGCATCTGCATCATCGGTATCAGCAGCAATAGCATTGACTCCTTTACCGATAATTGACTTTCTGCCGCTCGTTATCACACAATCCGTAATGGTTCTGGGGATCGCACGCATTTATAACTATAAAATCACTCCAGCCAGGGCAAAAGAGTTGGTCATTTCTTTTGGCCTGGGGTTTCTTGGGAGAACACTTTTTTATGAACTCAGCAAGTTTGGTGGTGTGCCAGGATGGATTATCGGTTCCGCAGTTGCCGTTTCGATGACAATTGCCATGGGTTATGCAGCCACAGTTTGGTTTGAAAAGGGTGAAAGATTATCTCATGGATCCATTCGACAATTATCAAAGAATCTTACACAGGATTTCATTAAGAATTTGAAAACCGTATCCAAAAAGAAACCCGGAAAAAACAGTCTAAAATCCTTGGTGGAAAATATGCTTGAAAATTCTCCTATGGGGCAGGATCGATCGGTTATTGAAAGTCAAACCCCAGAAATCGTTCTGGAAATACACGATACGAACAACGATAAATCATAAAGCGACCATTTAAATTAATAATCAGTAGAAAAGTGTCACTTATTTTCTTTCCTACTGATTATATTTTTTTAATTTAATTGATTATTTAATTTCCAGACCGCCAAACATGACGGTTCCACTGATAATCAGATCAGGCGTTGCTTTTGGACTGATTACTGATCTTCGTTTGTCATCTGACCCACCAAAGAAAGCCACTACATCCACACGGACATCCCAATCTTCAGGAACATGTATTTCTACACCACCAAACATGGCAGTTGTTTGGATTCGTGCAGGAGGATTTGTAATTTTTGCATCTCTCAAATCAATTTCAGTACCACCAAACATCGCAGTTGCTTCGCCACTCTGAAAATCAGCTGAAGTTATTGTTCGTTTTTGGCCACTAAATGCAGAGAAAACATTAAATTGTGCATTTGACTCTACACTGAATTCTTTGTATTGTCCTTTACCACTTCTGAAAATAATGGAAAGACCAATCAAGATCAACACACTCGGCCAAATTAACGTGCCAAATGTAGACCAGCTGATAAAATCCAGTGTCGCCATTAATAAATATGTGCCGACCAATATCATAATTACCGGACCTACCCATGCACGAAACCGATTAACGAATAACTGATAAAGTCCTAAAATTACGAGTAATACTGGCAAGAAATTCCAGAATGGGAAAGTCTCCATCATGCCGAGATTTTGTGCCAAAAAAAGCAGGCCAACAATGATGATTGCCAATCCCCAAAAAATTTGATTAAAGCCATTATGTCTATTCATTTATGTTCTCCTTTTGAACAGTTGAGTCCTTTTCCATTAAAGGACGTATGATAATATTCGCTCCAATTAATATTAAAAGAATTGGAAAAACTGGCAGGTCAACCTTTAAAATATCACTAATTCCACTGAAAATTGCGATGGCACCTAAAACTAGCGTGAACCCACTCATTTTGATCCCTTTTACATAACGGACCAAATTTAATCCCAGCATGATCAGACCTGCACCAACGAGCCAAGCGCCTTCAGGGATCCATTGATCAGGAACCAGCCAAAGACCTCCGAGCATAACCAGAAACAAACCCCAACTAATATTTTCAAGACGCTTATTGAGTAAATCTTTCTCACTTAATACGTTCATATATACTCCCATTTTCTACAACAATATCATATACGAAAATATTTAAAAAAGGTTGCTTTTTTATTGAATAGAATTATTTGCTTGCCTCAAAAAAATATCCCGATTTATAATGAGTAAAAATAGTCAGAATTGCATTTTGAATCTGACGATACGCCGGTTATCAGACAGAATTTTTCTTAAAATCTATTGTGAGGACACCAAATGAAGTTCTCTGAATTTATGATGTCTCCTGAAATAAATAAACTGGGATTGTGGATTGGGGAAAACACAAGTCCTGTTCTAGGACGATGGATAGCCAAACGGATATCTGGTGCAATGTCGTATAGAAGAAAAAACGAATCGGTTCGCGCTGTTCGGGCAAATCAGTGGGTTATTCGTGGAAAAACAAATAACACGCGTGAGCTAAATTTGGCAGTAAAAAATGTTTACCTTTCAAGCGGGCATAGTTTATATGATTACTATCATAATATGCGCAATCCCGAGGCAATAAAAGAAATGATAGTTTTTGACGACCATTTCTTGGAATTTATGGAACAATCCAAAGCCAAAATCAAAGGAAGTCTGGGATTATTATTGCATATGGGGGGATTTGATTTGGCAGGATATGCGATCGCCTTGCGTGGGATGGAACCACAAATCCTCTCCTATCCACAACCGAATTTAGGCTATCAATGGCATAATGAGCTTCGGAAAAGGGAAGGACTTAATGTAACCCCGTTATCCATGGAGACTCTCACACAGGCGTCCCGGTTTTTAAAGAATAATGGAACAGTGATTACCGGAATTGATCGTCCATGGCATGAAACACGCCATCATCCTCATTTTTTTGGTGAGGAGAGTGCAATCCCGGTAACAACTATTCAATTGGCAATTCGCACGCAAGTTCCTGTTGTTGTGATCGCTTGTATTCGTCAGAATGATGGGCACTACATTTTACATGGTTCTGAGTTTATTAACATGGATTCATACAAAGATCGCGATGAAGAATTGATCCGAAATACAGAAAAGATTTTGGAACGAGCCGAGCCATTCATTTTACAAGCTCCGGAACAATGGTCAATGTACTATCCGGTCTGGCCACAATTTGTTAAAGATGTGTTGTAGATGCCAATGAACGGAGATGATGTGGGACATAACAAAAAAACAGAGCATGCAAGGGTTAATAAAATCCTTTTAGGACCAATCGAACGACCGGTTTTGCAGTGGTTAGCAAAGCGCATGCCTCCCTGGGTCACTCCTGATCTTTTAACAGCGATTGGATTTTTCGCCACGATTATAACCGCAGCCAGTTATATTTTATGTCATCGCAATACCGGTTTTTTATGGCTTGCAAATTTTGGCATTTTCTTGAATTGGTTTGGAGATAGTTTGGACGGGACTTTAGCAAGGTATCGAAAAATTGAACGTCCAAACTATGGCTTTTTTATCGATCATGCCATGGATGGTCTGGGCGAAGTAATCGTCATGCTGGGTATTGGACTCTCACCATTCGTTGATTTTCGCGTAGCTTTGATCACGCTGGTTGGATACATGTTAATGGCAAATTTGGTCTATATTATCACTTACGTAAAAGGCGAGTTCCGAATTTCATATCTTGGGTTAGGTCCAACCGAAGTCAGAGTAATTTTGATCATCACTAATATTCTAGTATTCATTTTTGGCAACCCCATAATTGACACCAAGTATGGAAATTTCTCAGCTTACAATGTAGTTTTAGTTGTGATTGCCGTTTTGCTTTATGTAATTTATATGGTTGTTACATATACTAATGCAAGAGCACTGGCGAAATTAGAGGGTGGAACAAAAAAATAAATGCTAATCCGGTTAAGTGATATCAAAAGAAAGCAAGGCAAGTTCTGACCTTAAATACCAACCTTCTTTTTGCCAGAACGCCAAACCGGATTGGTTTTTGGCATAAACGTGAATATGACATCTTTCAATACCTGCGATTTTAAGCCCACGCAGGCTGTGCTTTACCAGCTGTGATCCTAATCCTTGATTTCTCTTGTCATTTTGTATTGCCAAATGATAAATAGCTCCACGTCGGCCATCATGACCGGCTAAAACTGTCCCGATTATTTTTTCGTTTTCCACAGCAACAAAACAAAGACCAGGGTTTCTTATTAGAAATACTTCGATATTTGATTTTTGATCTGCATTACTAAACCCTAAGTTTTCAGTATTTTGCCAGAGGTTAATGACATTCTGGTAATCGTCTATCTGCATCTCGCGAAATTCAACCGGCATAAAGACCTCCAGAAAGTCACAAATTTGTTTGAATTTTGTTTTCCGAATTCCCGTTTAATGGAAGCCCTTCTTTGTAAGCCTGAGCAAATAGCGGGAATGCCACCAGCGAAAGATAAAACACGGTAAAACCGCTGACGAACGGAATGATAAAACAAAGGATGATGGTGTAATACAGACCATAAATGGCATATAAAACCAGGTGTGTCAATCCAAAAACAATTACAAAAGAGATCAAAAAGCCGCTCAAATTTTTTCGAAAAATCGACCACCATTGACTGATATGAAATGCAGATCCGATAGAGGATTCATGCACAGTATGCATTAATGCTGGAGGCATAAATAACCCGGCCACAAACATTAAAAATAAACCAACAAAAAGTGAAAATATCCAGATAAATAAGCATATTGTGTAGAGTATTGCCATTTCAACAGATTCGTTTCCGCGGGAACTCTCTACCATCAATCCAATAAACGAACCGAAGTACGCTCCAAAACCAAAAAAGAAAGCCAGTAATGCAGGCAAACAAAAAAGAAAACCAATTACCGAGAGTTTCAATCCGTCCTTGAATAAATTGCCCCAATCATTCCAATCCGGTAGATGCAACTCACCATCTTCGAGCATAATTCTTCTGGCAATTTTTGCCACATAGCCCGTTACAAAAAGTCCGGGTATGAATGGAATAAGATAATTTGCGAAAGTGAGCATGGTTCCAATGATGATCTTTTTTGTAGAACCTTGTTCTTTAAATGGATAAATAAAAAATGACTTCAATGGTTTGGTCGATTTTGCTTGCATAGAAAAAGCTCCTGAAATTTTTTAATAAGGTAAAGAAATTAGCGAAATTTTTTTTGCATATCATAAATTTGAAATGGGAAGATATTTTTTTGATAAATCATCCAGTTCCTGTTCAGAAATAAAACCTTCAGCTGCTCCTGTGCTCCCAATTTTATAGGATGCAAACAAAATGGCTTTCTGAATTGATAAATAGGGATCATTCGTTTTTGCGTAACTATCAATAAACGCTGAAAACAATGCATCACCGGCTCCAATGGTGTTTACGATTGGTCTGGTAATAACTGAAGAATAGTGCCCAATGAATTTATCTGGTTTATATGCCAATAGCGCCCCGGATTTACCCATACCGATTACACAAATTTTGGTTTGGAATTGTTGCCAAATATATGGAATGATCTCCTGGGGCGATTTGGAAAGTTTTTCATGACTAAGAAATAATATGTCAGCTGCCCGCATAAAATCTTCGTTATAGGGATCATTCAGATCTTGTATTGCATGCACATCTGTGGCTATCAGCTTCCCGGCATCTTTTGATATTTCCAAAAATGGACGTGAAAAATTGATGTTACATAAAACAATGACATCATTGAGAATCATTGCCTGTTCAAAATCCTGAAAAGGGTACTGCAAATCCTGAATGTTTTTTAGATCCACATGGATTTGCCTGTTCCCATCGGTGTCATATAGGATCACAGATTGTGGATTTTGGCCTGGTATTTTCCGTAGATAATCCGGGGTAATGCCAATTTTTATTAATTCTTCCGGAATTAATGTGCCATAGAAGTCACTTCCAATAAGCGAAGCCAGTGTTACATTATTGGATAAAATGTGTAATGCTTTGGCAATATTGAATCCCACACCAGAAATCGTTGTGTTTACGCCATGAAAAGGGTATGTGACCGGAAAATATGGGATAGGAAACTGATCTATTTGAAGCGTTGTTTCAATATTGATCAGACCAGAAACCAGGATTCTTGTCATTTTTACGCTCTGTTATCGGTTGACTTCTTATTGGATCCAGCGCACATGGCCACTATGCAATGTGTCATACCCACTCATTGCACTAATGGCGATCCGGGCTTCTTTTCCTGATAACCACTCCACAAACTTCTTTATTTCAGGATTTTTTAAAGTCTCTTCCAGGATGGCGAATTCAAATTGCTCTCTGGTCAAAGGAATAAAATCCAGATCAAAAGAATATGCAGCAGCTTGTAGTCCGATCCCCACAGTACCAAATCCCTCGACAATACTCCGTGCAACGTCTGTGTGTGTTTGTTTTTCAATAATATAACCCGGGATATTTTCAACGCGGATATGATATTCTTTCAATCTGGAATCCAGCCAAACACGGGTACCGGATCCTGCCTGGCGGTTGATAAACCGGATATCCGGGTTGACAAGGTCTTTTAATCCATGAATTTTTTGTGGGTTTCCTACCGGAATGATTAAACCTAATTGCCGATGAGCCATTGTTACCAGGGCTACTTTTTTCCCTGGAAGGATGCGTTCAACGTACGAATAGTTATAATCCTGATTTGCCTCATCCCAAAGATGGCAACCGGCGATATCTGTTTTCCCTTCCGAGAGCGCAATTAGACCGCTTAAGGATCCGCCAAATTGAAGTTTGAGTTCAAAATCAGGGATTATTTCATTAAAGTGTGCTGCAATCCAGGAAATGGCAACATCATTGCTGCCTGCAAACCGGATCACATTTTCTTTTTTAATGACTGTCTCGACATTAAGAATACGCCAGCGATCCAGAGCCATTCGCAACGCCAATTCGATTTCGTTTTGTGTGTAACCAGCTGATAACGATTCCAGAAGAAAATTTTCTGCCTTATTGACCAATGTTGCCCGACGCAAAGGTTTAAATTCGTCTGTCTCCGGTTTATCCGCAACTCGTGTTCCCTGACCGGGGCGGCTGACAACGAGTCCCTGTAAGGCAAGAATTTTATATGCACGTTGAACTGTTCCTGGCGTGCAATTCCAGTATTCAGTCATTTTTCTGACGGCAAGAAGTTTATCACCCGGTTTTCTTTTTCCTTCCAGGATTTCCTGCCGTATTTCTTCTGCGATTTGTTTGTAAAGATAACTCTCGTCCATGGTTAGTTTCCTTCCTGAACCGGGATCAGCCAATAACCATTTTCATCACCTTCTGCAGTCCAACCAGTCAGATCGGTTGAGACTTCACGAATTCTCCACCAAATCCAGCCTTCTTCGCAAGAGGGACCTTCTAATATTTCAACTTCACCACCCGGATTAACATATCCGATAATGGTGGAATTGGTGCTGGGATCATTGCGAACCCGATTTGGCAATGGGGGATCCTGTGCGACAGTGGCATGCATTCCAACACGAAGTTGGGAAAGATAATCTACATTTTCACAGGCTTGCCAGGTCGAATCGGTGGGAGTCAATGTGATTTGAGGTTCGGTGGGACGAATGGTTACTTCAGTTGTTGGCGTGAACATTTCAGAAATTCGGGTTTGAACTGGTTCCAGTGTCAATGTAGAAGATGTAATCGGCACCTGATTGCTGGGTGGATTTTTCGGTGTTATAAATTTTGGAACAAAATAGATTGCGACAATGCCACATAATATGACCAGGATTAATACGATAACAATAACCAACCAGAGGAGATTAGGCTTGCTATGTTTTTCTACTTCTTTTGGTTGATAAATCGGTAACCCCTTCTCAGGGCAATATTCTAAAGTTGCGTTATGGTAATGACCGCAATGGGGGCACCGAATCATAGGTTCCATAATTATTAAAATACACCTTTATATTTAAGAATTCTTATTTCAGATTATTTTAATTATACTTACAGTCAATTAAAAAGAGGTTCTCCAATAGAAGGGAACCTCTTCAAACTATTTTGGAATATCCAGCGTTCGTTAATCTACTTCACATACGGAAATCAGTACCAATGGTCGGCGTCTGGTTTCGGAATACAGTACATTGCGAACAGCTTTTTCAACATCTTTTTGTAAATTTCCGTTTGCGTGGACAAGCACTTCCTGAATTTTTGATCGGGTGATCAGTTTTAATTCCTCCTCATCCCGACTCATCAGAAATCCACGTGTGTGAATTTGAGGTTCACAGGAAAGTTGCCCTTTTTGATTGAACAAAAGATTAACTAAAACTATTCCTTCTTCAGCCATCATTTCGCGTTCGCGCAACACATCCGGGCTAATGTCACCCACACTTGAGCCATCGACAAAAATATAACTTCCCGGGAAAGTTTCTCCCATCCGCATTTTTCCATTTGTAAATTCAACGGATTGACCGTTCTGTACCACGGATATGTTCTCTTCCGGAATACCGACGTCTTTTGCCAAACGGGCATGTTGAACGAGATGTCTTAATTCACCGTGAATAGGGATGAAATACTTCGGTTTCGTCAGATGCATCAATAATTTCATTTCTTCCTGGCTGGCATGTCCTGAGACATGCACGGCTGCGATCGCTTCGTAGATCACATTTGCACCACGCTCAAATAATCGGTTAATTGTGCGACTTACAGCTTCTTCGTTACCCGGAATTGGATGCGACGATAAAACGATTGTATCGCCAGGGATCACGTCAAAACCGCGGTTTTTCCCTACAGCCAGTCGCCCCAGAATTGAGGTGGGCTCACCTTGAGATCCGGTACACATGATGACAACTTTATCATGAGACATATTGAGGGCTTGGTCAAGTGGGATGATTAATTCATCAGAGACTTCCAGATAACCCAGTTTACGGGCAATTTTGACGTTATCAACCATGCTGGTGCCAGCAAAAGCTAATTTTCGATTATGTTTGATGGCGATATTGGCAATTTGCTGCATTCTCGAGATCAATGAAGCAAAACTGGCGATGATAATTCGTCCTTTCGCTTCACTGAACACTTTGTTGAATGCAGGTTCAATCACGCGTTCCGAAGGAGTCCAACCAGGTCGTTCGGAATTGGTGGAATCGGAGAGTAAAGCTAAAACACCACGTTTGGAGAATTCTGCCAGTTTGGCGTAATCACTTGGCCAATTATCGACTGGTGTATGATCGAACTTATAATCCCCGGAATGGACGATTAATCCTGCTGGGGTTTGAATACCTAAGCCAATCCCGTCCGGAATGGAATGGCTGACATGGTATGTATCCACCTTAAAGTATTTGCCAATATTAATTGTATCGCCGGCATTTACTACGTGAATCGTGGTTTTATCCAATATTCCGTTACGGCTGAGCTTACCTTCAAGTAAACCAGCAGTCAAAGGAGTGGCGTAGATTGGTGCATTGATTTCGTCCAAAACATGGCGAATCGCACCGGTATGATCTTCGTGACCATGGGTGATAATGATTCCTTTCACCCAATCACGCTTGTTTTTTAAATATGTCATATCAGGAATGATGTAATCAATTCCCAACATGTCATTTTCCGGGAACATGAGCCCAGTATCAACAATCAAAATTTCATGATTGTATTCGTAGACCATCATATTACGGCCTACCTCGCCCATTCCTCCCAGAGGAATAATACGTAAAGTATCAGATTTCATAAAAAAATTATTTCCTTATCAATTTGTAATGTTCTAGTTATTCAAAAAAACACAGATTTCCTGTGTAAAGTTCTATATCAGGATTAAAAAATCCCCGAAGTGGATCACAGCCGGGGATTGTGCTTACGAAAAACCAAAAAAAATGGAACCAAGTAAACTTACTCTCTGTAAATGCCTTTTTACGGGCTGCATACCACAATTAACTAAACTGAAGGGATTGTAGCATATCGGATCAATTTTGTCAAAAATAAATCAAATGATTGGAATATTGTGAAAAATTCTCTACTGGGCTATTTTTGATCGGGGTCAGATAGGATTGTTTCTTCAGTTTATGAGAGAATCCTTTTTTCAACAATGTGGTTGGAGAAAAGTTGAACCCAATTGGAATAAGGCAGAACATCTTCTTGCAAAAAAAAAACGAAAGATTTTTTATGATCTTTCGTTTTTTGAAATTTATATTTTCTAATATAAAGCGTGTGTTTAAACTGCAACTCTTTGGCGGCCATACAGTTGTTCACGGATTTGGATTAGTTGCCTGCGCAGCCGGTCATCGCGTTCGATCAAATCAGCAATTTTATCGCAACCATACATTACTGTTGTATGATCGCGTCCGCCTAAAGCTTCACCAATTTGAGGCAATGAAAAATTGGCTTCTTCACGCATAAGATACATTGCTACCTGACGTGGTAATGCGATTTCTCTTGAGCGATCTTTTCCCAGCAATTCCTTGGCGTCAATTCCAAAGGCTGCTGCAACTGCATATAAAACCTGGGTAGGTTCGAGTTTACTTCTCTTGGGTAATAAATCGGCTAAGGCTACATTGACAAGTTGCATACTGAGAGGTTGGCCGATCAGTTCAGAATAAGCCAACACGCGCGTAAGAGCGCCTTCTAATTCACGGATATTGGATTGGATTTGGCGTGCAATCGAATCCAAAATTTCACTGGGGACCTGCCGCCCGGTTCTTTCTGCTTTCGACCGTAAAACAGCAATACGGGTTTCCAAGTCAGGGGGTTGTATATCAACAGTCAATCCCCATTCAAAACGCGAACGTAATCGTTCTTCGAGGGTATTCATGGCTTTGGGTGGGCGGTCGGATGATATGACTAATTGTTTATCCTGACCATGCAAGGTATTAAAGGTGTGAAAAAATTCTTCCTGAGTCGATTCTTTACCGGCAATAAACTGGATATCGTCAATCAGAAGTACATCCATGGAGCGATAGCGGTCGCGAAATGCTTGCGTATTGTGTGTCCGGATCGCATTGATCAGATCATTTGTGAATTCTTCCGATGAAACATATAAGACACGTAGACCATCGTTTTGGGCGGTATTGCCAATAGCATGCAACAGATGCGTTTTTCCTAATCCCACTCCGCCATACAAGAATAGAGGATTATAAGCACGCGCAGGGTTTTCAGCAACAGCCATACAAGCAGCATGCGCCATGCGGTTTGAAGCACCTACGACAAAATTATTAAATGAATAACGACTATTAATCTGCGTTGAAACCGAATTTCCTTCATTTGCGGAAATATTAGGATAGGTATAAGTGGGAGAATCTGGAACTGGTTCGGGAAGTGGTTGTTCTTTATGCCAAACAATAAATTGAACGCTTACAGGTTCATTCATCATGCCAGTCAAAATTCGATTAACGGTGCTGGACAGACGGCTTTCCAGCCAATCACGTGCATATGCGTTTTGGACTCCAATTGTGAATTCCCGTTGATCATATTTAATGAATTCGGAACTACGGACCCAGGTGTCAAAAGTAGCTTTGGACATTTCCATTTGAAGTTGACCGATTAGATTTTGCCAGGCTTGATGAGCATTCATATGGGCATTCTCCTCCTTGAGTCAGTTTTGTAATCGTCGAACAACAACAAACAGGTTGTAGGTAAGCAAGCCCACTGCCTGTTCTGCAGTGGGAATGATCAAACCAGATGATTTAATTAAGTTTGCCCAAAAGAGCAAGAATAATTACTTATGGGGCTGTCCCCGATTACAAAGATAATTCTAACAGAAAAAAATAGCACAAACAAGTTTTGAACCATACGATAGCTTTAAAAATTGTAAAACTTTAAGAATATTAATGTTAAAGAATGTCGTGAATCTAATATTTTTATTTCGCGTATCTTAATGATCATTTAACCGGCACATATGGGGGTTTCTAGTTAAATATATGGCGCATATGTTGTGTGTTGTTGCAAATTTAATAGAATGAAACCAGATATACGGGGAATCCAAAAAATTTCATAAGGATTCAAAATGGATGTTTTTATAAATGTAATGTCAAATTTGGAATCACAGTCTCCTTCCATTTTTTAAGGAAAATAAACCTACGATTGATTTTGAAAAATTTAATAAAAATAGATGGTTGAACGGAAAAATAGTCTGGATTCATCCATAAAAGCTAAGATATTGCAAAACAGTATTCTGGTCTGATGGAAAAACGAAAGAGCTAATTTCCCATTTCCATAACTGCCCGGTGGGCAATTTCTACTGCGAAGTTAGTACCGCGATCCCATGGATAAACCTGACTCATGCTCGCAAAAAATAAACCAGGGATAGGTGTTTTAATTTCCGGTATATTTTTTGAATGATTCAATAATGGTACCGGTTGGGCATATTTTGTTCTTTGCAACCAGGTTTGATTAATCCAGTCTTCAGAAAAATGTGGGTTTATTTGTTTCAAGCTTGGAATAAATTTTTGCACCAATTCTTCTTTGCTGAGTGAAAAGTTTTCGTGATCTGTTTCCAGGTAGTCCCCGCAATACAGAATATGCTCCCCTCCGAAGTGCTCAGGTGATAAGAAGTTGGTATGTTCTACTAAAGCGAGGAACGGAAATCCAGCTTTTTTCGGCAGATTGAACCAATAATAGCCTTTCTCTGAAAGTTGGTGCTTTATGGAGAGGATCAATACAACCGCCCCGATACTTTTTAATTTCAACAATCCTTCCAAATAGGATTGAGGCAGATCCGGGGCAACTTTCGACATAAGTCCAGGTGAGGTTGTTACCAGGCACTGGTTATAAGTTAAAATTTCATCTGAACAATGGACATTCAGGGTATGATTTGCAGACGGTTTAATCATTTGGATTGGGGAATTTAACCGTATTTCCGCTCCTCGTTCCCGTAAATTTTGAGCGAAAAGATCACAAAATGCTTGAAATCCACCTTCAAATGTTCCAAGGCGTGTTGTACGTGATTTTAATCTTGCCCACATCCAGGCCATATTGACTTCATGGGCATAGTGCTCGCCAAATTTTCCGACCAGCATTGGCTCCCACATTTCTTCATAAACTTTTTTTCCGGCGTATTTACGCATCCAGTCTTCAACTGTGTGCTGTTCAAAAGGTTTCCAGTTATTCGTCAATCGGAGAAAAAGACCCACCAGACCAAAACGGATTTTATTAATTCCCCATCCAAGTCCGGGGTAAAGCAAAGCAGCCGGGATTGAATCAAATGGGTAGAATTTCCCCTTATGATACATAACAGTTTTTGGTTTCGGAAAAATTACTTTGTCAGACCAACCTAATTCCTTGATCAGATTGAGCATATTCGAATCGGATTGAAACCAGTGATGGTAAAAATGCTCCACCGACCAGTTCCAGTTTGGTTGTTTAAAACCGGATGCCAATCCGCCAACATGATCTGCTCCTTCAAAAATTGTAACCTGATGTCCTTTTTTCAAGAGATCATGCGCTGCAGTCAACCCCGCAATTCCAGCACCTATGATTGCAATATTCATCAATTTCACTCCTTTTTCAGGATTATGTAGTTTTTTCTACTTCGTTTCCTTTGATTGTTTCCATTTCTTTAGACCCCCAACGCAAAGGTTGTCTGAGATAGTAATAAGCGCCAAGGGCTGTTATTGGGAACCATAATGCAGCATGAAGGACCAAAGTATAGCCTGCAGCCAATTCAGGTGGGACGTTATAGGCACTCAATAATGCGATTCCTGGTGCATCAAAAGTGCCGATGTAACCAGGTGCCGAAGGGATCGTGGTCGACAAGTTCACAATTCCATTCATCAGCATGAGAGCAAAGAAAGAAACTTCAAAGTTAAATGCGTGCATGACAAACCAATATTTGCCTGTCTCTAATAACCAAATCAATGCGGAGGTGAAAAAAATCATTAAGGCTTCCAATGGTGAGCGTAGGGATTCAAGTCCGGTTAAGAATCGCATACTGATATCGCGTACTTTTTCACGTATTTTTAATGGAAGTACACGATCAATGGTCCAATTAATGACACGCTCGGTTATTTTTGGGAACATTGCAGCCAGGATGAAAACAAGTAACGCTCCAATAAAAATAACTGCACCCCAAATCGCTATTTGTTGGATACTGCCTATAATGCCGGAATCTGCATTCAATTTAGCTAATTCAGGTAAATTGAGAAACACAAAGGCAAGCATGATCACACCATCAAAAATTCTCTCAACAAATACAGTTGCCAACGAAGCTGAAACAGGGATTCCTTCTCTTTGTTTGAGAATAACAGCCCGTAATACTTCACCTGCACGGGCAGGGTAAATATTGTTTCCCATATAACCGATGGTTACGATGGGAAACATTGTTTTTGTTGGTATTTTCTTTAATGGGCGAAGTAAATAATGCCACCGCCAGGAGCGCACCCAAACGCCGATAAAATAAATGGCAACACCTGGTATGAGCCATAAATATTGTGCACCCTGCAAGGCTTTCCATACCAGGTTGAGTTGCAAACCATTTAATGAGACATATAATAAAATCGCACTGATTAATATTCCCAACCAAATTTGCCAGCGTTTCATGGTTAAAATTTTACCATTGATGCATCCAAATGATTGTCGGGTTTATTCAAATCCTTGAAATTCCGGGTTGCAGTAATATTCAGTTATCCCAATTGTGACGAATTTTGTGCCGTAATCTGCTTCTTTGGAAATAACATATTTTTGCAAAGCGCTTTTATTTTGTTCCAAAAGCATTTTTGCAGTTTGATCGGATACATTAAATCCCTGCCAGGTTTGCTGATTGGACAGATTCGTCATGGAATCCAACTTGCAAGCCAAAAAGGCAGCACTTGCATCTTTTAAGGTTTTATCTTCGCTGAGATAGGCATCTAGAATGACAGGCAAGGCATCATTACTTAATTGATTTAAGTAATTGTAGTCAAGTGCATAACCTTCCTGATTGGAAATCCTGGCTCGCTGAATATTTTTTGTGGCAATAAATGAATCCACATTAAAGATAATTAGTGAACCAGCAAAACCCAGAACGGAAATTACAAGTATCAATGAGAAAAAGCCTTGTTTTTTAATAAATTCCAGAATGACCACGGATACGATAATGAAAGCCAACCAGGGGACAAAAATTGTTGAATACGTACGCAGGCGAGAAAAACCATACGCTGATTCATACAACATCAGACGTTGAAAACTGGAAAGCAAAATGATTAAAACTTGAATGAAAAGGATACTGCTTAAGATAGAAAATCGAATTGCGTGCTTACTGGAATGGTTCGTTGTAATGCCATGTAGTGCAAGATAAAGCAGGAGACTAATAACGGCAACTGCAATTAATTCTCCAAATCCTCTTCTGGCATATTCAGAATAAGTGAATCCAGTCAGGCTGATATTCGTCTTTCCTCCGAAAAAATATCGAAATTGGATCAGCAGGAACGAAAAGAACAGGATATTGACACTGGTTAAAATGACGCTGGTTTCAATATTACCCAGGAAAGTTTTGATCCATGGCTTAGTTGGATCTGGTTTGTTGAACTTGCGTTCCGGATAAATTGCATGAAGCAAAACACCGGTAAAAATATATGCAAAAAGTAAAATATAGAAAAATCGAAAGATATATTCCACTAAATTTTCGATTTTAAAGATATCCAAAAGTTGTTGGAGTTTATTTTCAAATATTGGATCAGCTGCAGCGAACAATGCTGAAAAAATAAAAATGATTGGCAGGGCGAGGCCAACTCCGCGAAAAATTGACCAGACCAATTGATTCTTTCGCGGTTTACCGGAATTTTCTTCAACCGGAAGGTCGTCGCTGTTTTTTTCCTTTGGAGGGAATATCATACTTAATGCTCTTGAAAAAGCTGCCCCCACAAATAACAGGAATTGGGATAAATAATCTACCAAACGGAACCATATCCAGTATCCATGTTGATACGTGGCAGCGACTACCATTAATCCTGTCAATGCAGTAAAAGCGGATATCATACGTGTGAATGGTTCCACCCTGAATATCGGTCCAAGGGAAACTAAGATAGTTAAAATCGCTAGAATGACAGTTGGTCGTGCAGGTTTCACTTTTTCAATTGCCCCCATGGCAAACAGTACGACAAGTGCCAACCAAATCCAAATACTAAACGCAATACCAAAAGGTTGTTTATAGAAGAACAGGTCAAATGCCCAGGCAATGATTAAGCCTGCTATTAAAAAGCGGGAAGATTTTTTCATTTATTTCTCCTGTGGTGGGTTACAAAACAGCGATGAGAGAGGCGATCCAGGAAATGATTAAAATCACTGCCATAATTGCGAACAAGATCTGTGTTCGACGCCTGCGACGGTCGTCTGCTGTAATCCGTTGTGTTGGTTTGGGATCAATTTTTTTGGCCATAAAAATCCTCCATAAATTTAAGGTATTCTTCCCTGCGAACTCTATCAATAAAAGTGAAATTTCCTATCAAAAACTCTCTTTTCCTTGCAAAATCTTCCCGAATTTGATTTTTTGTGGAAAAACAGGTTTATTTTTTTTAATATCATTGGAAAAATCAAGTATTTTCTAATCAATCACCTTATTTAAACGTTCAATTCATAAAAAAACCCGGCAGGTCCCGGGCATTCTCGTATGCTTTATCAATTGTAGACCTGAACCAAAAAAGGACTCAGTTGTTATTTTCAGTTGAAGTAGGGGTTGTTGTGGAAGTCGATTCAGTTTTTGGACTCTCCGTGTTACCCGCTGGAGAGGTCTTTTCCTCGCTATGGGATTTTGTGTTCGTTTGACCGGAAGGCGAGCGATGATCTGTTGCATAAAAACCAGATCCTTTGAAAACAATTCCCACAGGTGTGTAGATTTTATATAACGATTTTTTACCACATTCCGGGCAAATCTTTATAATCGGATCCGAAAATGATTGCTTATGATCGAATTGAATCCCACAATTTTCACACCGATAGGTATAAACTGGCATAAACTTACCTCAAATTCCTTAACTTTTGCTTCAAAAACGAATTGTATCACTTTAAAAGGAAATAACAAGCCGAACAAGACAATTTTAACAAAACTCTGATAATTTTTGTCTGAAAAAAATCAATAGTTTACAAATCAGAAAACCCAACTAATTAAGTTAATGTTTTAGCAATCACACATATATTTTGTTATTGGATAATTTATATCCTTTTGATTCAATTCTTTGA
>CAZPIM010000019.1:20156-37512 GCA_964586385.1 uncultured Anaerolineaceae bacterium | reverse complement strand
ATATTACAATTGAGAATAATTATCATTTGCAATTGGATAAAAATGAAAATTACCCCTTTCAAACAAATCCAGTCTAGTGGCTATAAGCTCACCCACCAACGCCAGTTAATTCTCTCACTTCTTGAAGAGAGTAATCAACATCTTGGCGCCGATGAATTATTTCATTTGGCAAAACACAAAGATCCGAAAATCAGTTTGGCAACAGTTTATCGAACACTGGCAACGTTTAAGAAAATTGGTCTGATCCAGGAACATACGCTCGGCCAGGACCATGGACATTTTGAAAAAGTAACCAGTAAACCGCACTTCCATTTCACCTGTTCGCAATGCGGTCAGGTGATTGAGTTGCGCTCCAAAAAAATCTCACGATTAATTAAAGAACTGTGTGAGGAGGAGGGTATTTTTATGGAGAGCATGCATTTGTTAATCAATGGTCTGTGTCCAAACTGTAATTCCAAAAATAAAACACCTTCATAAGTTCTCGAATATCTCCTTTCTGCAGGGATCATCATGTTTACACCCTATCCACTCCTCAATATTTTAATCATCAGCTTGATGGCAGGTCTTGGCACCAGTATCGGCGGTTTGATCGTCATCGTTCGAAAACCGGGTCGCCGCATGTATGGATTTCTGATGGGTATAACAGCCGGGGTGATGATCTGTCTTTCATTCCTTGAGTTAGTCAATGAAGCCTGGGAACTGGCCGGTTTCGAAACGGCAACTATTGGATTTGCAGCCGGCGCATTCTTTATGTATTTTCTGGACCTTCTCGCACCGCATATGCGCTTTGGAGAAAGGGAAATCCGCCAGGGAAAAGATAGTCAGGATATCCCGATGGATCCGCCCCGTATCAACCGTTGGGGAGGGTTTGGCAGGCATAAATGGCGCAATCGTGCCCATATTACCAACCCGCGTATGCTAAAAACCGGCATGTTACTGGCTATTGGCATCACAATCCACAATATTCCAGAAGGCATTGCAGTTGGAGCCGGCTATGCACATTCACCGGAATTTGGTCTTTTTATAGCCATAGCCATTTTATTGCATAATATTCCGGAGGGGATTGCGACAGCTTTACCGCTTAGTACCTGTGGTGTTTACAAATGGGACGCATTTCTCGTTGCAACGCTTTCCGGGTTATCAGAACCGGTTGGTGCGCTATTGGCCGGAATCTTCTTATCCACATTTGAAAAATTTATTCCCGGCGCTTTAGCATTTGCAGGAGGGGTAATGGTCTTTATCACACTGGATGAACTGGTACCTGCCGCCCGCGAGTTTGGCCACCACCATACGACGGCTTTAGGAATCATCCTTGGATCCATTTTTGTTTTCGTACTATCCGGTTTGTTTGGGATGTAATTTTTCTGCTAAAGCGCTTGCATGCTTTTGCGGTTTATGACCACTTTTGTAAGACATAAAAGCACCAACCAGTGCGATCCCGGTAGATAGCAAATAACTTAATTGAATCGCTCGAATAATATTTGCACTTGACCCAATTAAAGATCCCTGGTCAACAATCGTTGCATAGATTGCCCCGGCAATCCCAACACCCAATACCATCCCAACACTTCTGGCCGTTGCCAGGATACCGGAAGCAATCCCCTGACGATTTGAAGGTGCAGAACCCAGCAGCACATTATTATTCGGAGCGATGAATAAACCTGTTCCGAATCCGGCTGTCGCCAAAGCGATCATAATATGAACAATCGTTGAACTTCCATCCAAACGGGAAAGCTGCCATAACCCAAATGCATTGACAAGCATACCAATTGTCGATAACCAGCGTGGACTAATCCTGTCGGAAAGACTGCCACTGATCGGAGCAACGATTGCCATAATCAGCGGTTGCGCAGTTAAAATCAATCCTGCCGAGGTGGGGCTAAAATTGCGTCCTTGAATCAAATAGAACGGCATCAAAAACATGATGAAATACAGGTTTACATAATTGATCAATGCACTTAACGTCGTATAAGAAAATGCACGTATGTGGAATAATCTTAAATCCAGCATGGGAGCAGTGGTTCGTTTTTGTAAAATCACAAAACCAGCCAACACCAGGAATGAAAACCCAATCATTATCAGGGTCCTGGGTGATAACCATCCCCAAATCTGTCCCCGGTTTAATGCAACCAACAAAGTAACCAACCCGATCATAAATAAAAGTGCCCCACGCCAATCAAATTGTTCATGATTGGATTTTTGATGGTCAGCAGGAATAAATTTCAGGCAGAAGAACAAGCCGATCAACCCAATGGGCACATTCATAAAAAAGACGGCCGGCCAGCCGAATTGATCGGTGATCCATCCACCCAAAGATGGACCCACTGTTAAACCCAGATACGTCAATGTTGCCTGCAACCCCAA
Organism: uncultured Anaerolineaceae bacterium; assembly: GCA_964586385.1. Lineage (GTDB taxonomy): Bacteria > Chloroflexota > Anaerolineae > Anaerolineales > Anaerolineaceae > UBA6170. Next base: position 35,148 of record CAZPIM010000019.1, on the reverse strand, counting down.
AGCCTGACCCCGTTGCTCCGGTGGAAAATTACCGGTCAAAATTGCGGGTGAGTTGGATAAGAGCATGGCGCCACCCAGCGCTTGAGCAACACGAAAGCCGATCATCATTCCGGGTGAGCGCGATAATCCACACAACACCGAACCAAGTGTAAACAGCACATATCCCAGCGAATAAACGCGCTTATGACCTTGTAAATCGCCCAGCCGACCAAATGTCAACAGCAGAGAACTAATCGATAAAAGATAAATTGTTACAACCCATTCTGTGGTAGTAATATTGCTCTTAAAAAATTCTGTGATGGTTGGCAAACTAACGTTTATGACACTGCCAACATAAGCAGCCATAAACGATCCAATGCCAACCGAAAGCAAAACCAGCCATTTTTGTGAGCTGGTTTTACTTTTCGTCAAAATATTATTTTGCATCGTTAGATCATCCCGGGAAAGTATTCTGCAGATCAGTTGAGATGATTTTACTGCATTAATCCGTGTTCATTTCCGGGATTAGCATTTGATTTTTTGTAACTTAAAAACTCAAATAACAGCTGAAATGGAATACCAGCAATGATTCACGCAAGTTATCACTTTATAAAGCATCACGCCCTTCCAGTTTTAGCATGATTGGTAAATACAGATCAAAATTGCAAAAATTATTCATGTCTTCATTAAAATCGAGGTGTTCTTCCAGCCATTGATGTTCACCATAGGTATAAGCGCTTTCTTTAATCCATTCACTCATTCGCATCCATGTGAAAGGCAAATTCTCCGGATTGCCTTCAAAATGGCAGATGGCATATAGTCCCACAGGTAATTTTTTTTGCTGGATTGCCGGATCATCAATCCTGGTTTTATCATCAATAGTTGCCCATACTTCGTAACCGTATTCCTGTTGACCTTCCTGTGTCGGACTGGGATTGTTGAAACCAAAGAAACGCATCCCTCGCATTTTTTGTATCAAGCCGGTCTTTTTCAACCACTTGTTCATGACGGACCAGGCGTTAATCTCCGGGTCCCTGCCTACATAACAATACGATGCCACAGAAAGTGGCTCTAATTCTTTCATCACCCGAATTTCCGGGTATTTTTTTAATAGTTCTTCATCCTGAATTTGAAAAAATTTATCCATAATATTCGCCTTTTCAAAATAAAACTGTTTTTTTTTGATCCTGAATTGTCGGGGGGTAAATCCCGACTCTTTTTTAAATGCGCGGGTAAACGCTTCATGACTGCGAAACCCATACTTTATAGCCACCTGCAGGATGGTTGAACTCCCTTCTTTTAACTCATACGCTGCTTTGCTGAACCTTCGTTTTCGAATGTATGTTTTTACAGTCGTACCTGCCATGGCATAAAATAAGCGATACAGGCTAGGTAATGACATATATGCCTGACTGGCTACCTGTTCGATATTAAGATCCGAATCCAGTTTTGATTCAATATAATTAATCGAATTTTGCACGCGTTGATAATAATTTAAGGAAGAGAACGTATTCATAATCCATATTATAAGCAGGCTGAGATATTTGATTTGATATTTTTTCTCAGGTTTTCTTAAAATTTATAACAAAAAAGCATCTCATTTTTGAAGATGCTTTTTTTACTCGTAAATATATTTCGTGGTCAGGTGGTACGCTATTATTCTCCGCTTTCCACAGGGTAACCAGCATTCTGCCAGGCCTGGAAACTACCCAAAATTGGGGTCACATTCGTAAAACCACGTTCGATCAGGAGTTGTGCCACACGGGCACTGGTTTGCTCAGCCGGTCAGGTACAGTAGGTAATAATCCAATCCTGTGGATTAAGTTCATTAATCCGGGATTCAATTTGCGTTTCAGGAATAGAAATTGCGCCGGTAATATGCTCAGCCAGATAATCACTCGTTCCACGTACATCCAAAAATACGGCTGTACCCTGATCATAAGCTGCTTTTGCATCCGCCAGGCTGACTCTGGGCACATCCGGATATGGAATAGACAAATCCTGAGCAGGGACACTTGTTGCCTGTACTACGGGTGCCGAGTTGTTTCCCTGTGTCAATAGTACGGTCAATGCAACTGCCAGCATGACAACACCCAGACCGATCACAAAGATTGCCGGATTGAATCGCGTTGTTTTCTTCGTTCTTAATGTTTTCTTGTTAGTCATCAAATCACCTGTTGGAAAATCTTGTTCCAAGTATACAGGGATTAAGAACAAATGAAAAAGATCTTGTATACCAATGCGAGATCGGGGTGCTTTTTAATAACACCTTAATTAAAAATTCTTTCGTTATTGAATCAACAAGATGGCAATCAAGCCGATCACAACGATCACAACCCATAACCACCACGGAAATTTTCCCGGTTTTACTTCCTGTGATGGTCTTTCCGGTCGAGTGACCAATTCGCGACGGCAATAATAGCAAAAAATAGCTTCCTGCGGTAATTCTTTGCCGCAATATCTACACTTCATCGGTTCTATGTTCGTTTCCATTTGATTATTGTATCAAGAGAGTAGGGGAAATGAAAAGTAATACGAATTGATTTGTTTTTAGAAGAACGCCACTTATTCAGAATTGAATTTCATGATTTTAGATTTTGTCTGAATTAGGCATTATTTAAATATTTTTATAGGTTTAGATAGCACAGATTGTCACAAATATTTTATATAAACCAAATAATTACCAATATTATGTTTATTTATGCTACTATTTAATCAAGTTGTTGGTTATTCATCCGGAAGGAGGTATTCATGGAAAAACCAGTCGACGGTTGTGTCAAACCATCCAAGGGACCAATTTTAGAAGAGACAAATTTTACTTCGGCACCAGCCGCATCATCAGGAAAGGAGATGCCAAAAATGTTAGCACGTGTTGGAAAACCAGCTCCCGATTTTGAATTAAGCGCATTCTTTGAGGGGGGCTTTAAAAATGTAAAACTTTCCGATTTCAAAGGAAAGTGGATTGTTATCTGTTTCTATCCAGGTGATTTCACCTTTGTCTGACCGACTGAATTATCGGCAGTTGCCGTTAAATATCCCGAATTTAAAGATTTAGGTGTTGAAGTTTTCGCTATCAGCACAGATAGTCGCTTTAGTCATAAAATTTGGCAGGAAGAAGAACTTTCAAAAATGGTGCCGGGTGGTGTTCCGTTCCCATTATTGTCAGATCAGGGTGGCCGTGTGGGCACAGCTTATGGGGTTTATGATGAAGATGCCGGCGTCGATATTCGCGGGCGATTCCTGATTGATCCTGATTTTGTAATTCGTGCAATGGAAGTCATGACTCCTGAAGTTGGACGAAATGTAATGGAATTAATCCGTCAGGTAAAAGCTTTCCAACTCGTACGTAAAGAGGGTGTTGTTGCACCGGCTGGTTGGCAGCCCGGCAAACCAACGCTTACCCCCGGTCCTGAATTAGCCGGGAAGGTTTGGAAAGTTTGGAGCGTAGATAACGCTTTTTAACCACAAATGACCAACAACGATTGAAGAACTGAACAGGCTATGCATCTTGTGTAGCCTGTTTCTAACTTAAATATTTATCCGGAAAAAAGCTATGCACTCAAAGAGTAATGGTTATTCGAGATTGCATGGTGACGGATTGATAGTCCAAAAGATGCGCAATATGTTTTAAGAAGAATAACCAATAGAAGACATCATTCGATTAATGCGGCATTTCCCTTAATCCAAACTGGGCGTCGAAGGCAATCACACTGGAATTCCGGTTAGTACCAACGACAGAGTAAGTCAGGTTCTGAAGTGGATCCTCCCCAACAGAAACATCCACAATTTCATCCGGTTTTACTTCGCTGCTAAAATTGATCTGCAGCCATTCCAATCTCCGACCTCGTATCTGATCGATCGGGAAACTGTCAAAAATCCAATCTACATAATGGGTGTTATTGACATGTCCCATTAAATCCAGGCTTGAATAACGCGCCTGAAATGTGTTCAATACTTGCATATGAGCCGGATGCACCATTTTATCCAGGTTTTCGTCCAAAGCAGACAAGCCACCATTCGAAGGTAACTGATTGGGGAGTTGGTCTGGCTTAACAAAGCGTCTTGAATCGGTATCGATCACTAACCAGGCACTGGTAGCCAGCGCGATAAGCTTTCCATCTTCTGTACTCATTGAATAATCACGCATACCAAAAATCTTTTGTTGAAAACCTTTTGGCCAGGTTTTTACCACTACCCGGGTTGCTGCTTTAGGAAAATGGATGAATCGGATCTTGTGTCGCGCTAAAACCCAGGCGAGATGATATTTCTGTAAAGTCAAATAATCGGTTTTTAAGGCTGCGGCATGATGAACAGTTGCTTCTTCCATCGCCCGGAAAAAAGCAGCCGGTTTCCAGACTCCTTGAAAATCCGTCTCATAGGTGCGTACTTCAATGATTTCCTGCCAAATAGAATGTTCTACCATGTTTTAACCTCTGCCCAATTTTAACACCTGAATTCGCAATTCGTTATTTAAACTTACATTACCTTTTTCTTTGAATGCGCAATGCTTTCATAAACCTTCCCGTTTCATTCGATGTTTGTTCTTTTGGAACATGGTGAGCTAGATCCGTGAACCAGAGAGGAAATAATGAATCGGTGTGCAGATAAATGGGAACATAAATCGAAAAAACCAAAAATGTACAGCAACTCTTCCTAAGCTTAATAAAAATCGGGCACAAAGATTGCAACCTTAATTTTCAATCGCTTTACCAACAATTTTGTAATACATTAAAGAAAGGTAAAGAGACAGGTGAAATTGTGATTATTTTCAAACAATTTCTAGCTAATTTCTCGGGTTATAATCAATTTTGTGTTAAGTGATTTTGGAGGATGATTATGCAGGTCTTTTTAGTTTTCGCTTTACTAATTTCGTTATTTGCAGTTGTGTTCGCTGTCCAGAATACTGCCATTACAACAGTATCATTTTTGATGTGGGATTTTGACAATTCCCTGGCAGTCGTCATTCTGTTGACTGTTTTCACAGGCGTTTTAATTAGTATCCTTATGTCCTTACCCGGATGGATTAAAAATCGTGTCTACTTAATGAGTATTCGCAAAAAGAACAAGGATCTGGAAACAAAATTAACTAAACAGGAAGAAAAATTACAGGTTACTTTACAGGAAGTGGAAACACTTAAAAATCAAATTGTATCCTTATCGGCGGTTATTGCTGCCCCTGTAGCGCAGGCACCAGCTGCTCCAGTATACACGCCGCCCACAACTACTACAGTAAATTACCCACCTACCCAGACTTACACACCTCCCGTAACGACAACCCCGGTTGCTGAACCAGCTATGCCGGAATTAGAGGATTTGTTTGTGGAAGAAGAACCGGAAACACCTGTTGAAACATCTGTAAAAAAATCAAAATTCCCCGGGATTGATCGCATCCTTAACCGCTAGGAAAAAACTTATGCCTTTAGAGACTGGTTTAATCGGCACGCTGGAAATTGTTGTCCAGGAAAAAGATACGGCTGCAGCCATCGGCGAAAAAATTGATTTGCCAGCTGTGTTAAGTACGCCTCAGGTAGTTAGTTTTATGGAAACGACAGCAGCAAATGCAATGGCTCCATATTTAGAAATGGGTCAAAGCAGTGTTGGAACAGGTATCTGTATTAAACATCTTGCCGCCACACCGGTCGGTATGACAGTTCACTTTAAAGCAGAATTGATTGCTATCGATGGTCGGCGTTTAACCTTTAAGGTGGAAGCCTGGGATGAAATTGAGAAAATTGCTGAAGGCGAACACGGGCGCTATATCATCAATGTACAAAAATTTAATGAAAATTTTAAGAAAAAGATAGAATCCTCCTGATAGACAAGAAAAGTTTTCTAAATCCCCTTCAATAAAATGAAGGGGATTTTTTTATTCCTGGCACCCATACCGCAATGCTTAAAACATTGTCCGGGATTCCTATACTTTAGTATAGGATAACAAAAACCGATTTATTCCAGGGGCGGACGACAGAAAAGAATCGGATCTTTATACTAAACATATATGTCTGTGTCTATTCGTCAAAATTTTTAAGCCTAGAGAGAAAGGAAATAAAAATGGACTTTCGTTTAACTGAGGAACAAGAATTATTAGTTGATAGTTTGAAAGAATTATGCCAAAGGGAAATCCCCGATAGTGCAATCGCTGAACTGGATGAGAAACATGAATATCCACACAAACAATGGCAAATATTAGCCGACAATGGCTACACCGGGCTGGGAATTGGTGAAGCATATGGTGGTACCCCCACCGATGTGATGACTCAATGTCTGGTTGCCGACACATTGGGCAAATATGCATTTCCCCTAAGTGTTATTTATGGTTTGGGTGTAATTTGTATCAAAGATATCGAAGATTTCGGTACCGAAGAACAGAAACAGGAAGTATTAGGCGGTATCGTTCGTGGAGATCCCCCTGTTGCATTAGGCATCAGTGAACCCCAGGCTGCTTCCGACGCCTCCGGACTCAAAACCACCGCAACATTTGACGGTGACGATGTCATTTTCAATGGTCAGAAAATTTACTGCACCATTTCCAGTATTGCCAAATACATCCTGCTCATGACCCGCGATCCTCAAATTGAGAATCCATACAAAGCCATGTCTATGTGGTTACTCCCCACCAATACTCCTGGCGTTCGCATTAACAACCTGCCAAAAGTTGGTTGGTGGTCAGTGCCGACATGCGAAGTCTTTATCGAGAATGCTCGTGTACCCAAGACTGCATTGGTTGGAAAAATGAACAATGGCTGGCTGCAATTGATGAAAAACTTCGAAATCGAACGTGTTGTTCTGGCAGCTTCCGTAGTCGGTGCTGCTGATGCAGCTTTTGAAGATGCCGCACGCTATGCCAACAGCCGTGTTCAATTCGGTAAACCGATTGGTTCCTATCAACTCATTCAAAAGAAACTTGTTGATATGGCAATCAAGATCGAGAATATGCGCAATTATTACTCCAAGATGGCCTGGAGAATGGACAACAAACTCCCAGTACGTCATGAACATGCCATGTCAAAACTCTACATTGCTCAAGCTGCTTTTGAAGTCACTGACGATGCAATGCAGGTTCTCGGCGGAATGGGCTACATGATGGCTGCCCGTGTTCAAAGATTATGGCGCGATGTGCGTGTCATGCGCATTGGTGGTGGTACCGATGAGATCATGTATAACATTGCCGGTCCACAACTCTTAAATTTGTACAAGTAATAAGAAATAAAGATATCGTTCGCTTGAACGATATCTTTTTAACCTCTGGTTTGTAAAAAATTTCACATAAACATCAAATTACAGGAGAGTAATAAATGGCTAACACAAGTGATGTCCCAAAGTTTGGTCCTCTAACAGGCGTAAAAGTCCTCAGTTCCGGATCCGTCGTTGCTTCTCCATTCTCAGCAATGTTATTTGCTGAAGCCGGTGCTACGGTTATTCATGCAGAAAGTGCTGCTGCCCCGGATACCTGCCGTGCAATTCAATACGCATGGAACCAGGAACACCGTAATGAACTCGCTCTGGCGATTAATTTCCCCACAGATGAGGGAAAAGAAGTATTCTTTAAATTAATCAAATGGGCAGATATCTGGTTTGAGTCTTCTAAAGGCGGAACCTATGCAAAATGGGGTTTGACAGACGACGTTATTCTCGCTGCCAACCCAAAGATCGTCATCGTTCACGTTTCCGGTTTTGGTCAAAAAGGCGACCCGGCCTACGTCAATCGCGCATCTTATGATGCCATTGGTCAGGCATTTGGCGGATACATGGCCATTAATGGTTTTCCGGAACCCAATCCACCCATGCGCGCCAACCCCTATACCTGTGACTACATCACTGCTTTGAATGGTGCCTGGGCCGCTTTAGCAGCTTATCACCATGCCAAAGAAACCGGTAAAGGCGAAGTGATTGATATCGCCCAGTTCGAAGTCATGATGAAGATTCAACTCCATTATCCTATGACCTTCTTCCAGGAAGGCAAACTCCTCAAGCGAAATGGTAATGCCGACCCGAAATTTGCCGGTTATAGTGTTTACAAATGCAAAGACGGCAACTATGTCTTCATTGGTATGGTTGGTGGCGGACCATTAAAGAAGGGCTTGAAATTAATCGGTATCAATGGTGATCCTGACTTCCCGGATGGAATGCAATTGGCATTACAAGGTACCCCGGCCGGCACGAAACTAACCGCCGGAATTGAAGCGTTCTGTGCAGAACATGATGCAGAAGAAGTTGATAAGATTTTCATGGAAAATGGCGTACCTTGCAGCACAATTTACACAGTTGAACTGGCAGAGAAGAACAGCCATTATCAGGCACGCGAGGTCTTTGCTGAATGGGAAGATCCCCAATACGGTAAAGTTAAAGGCGTCAACATCCTGCCTAAATTCGAAAAAGCCCCTGGCCAAATCTGGAGAGGTGCTCCCCTTTATGGTCAGGACAACAGCGACGTTCTCAAAGAGTTCGGTTATAGCCAGGAACAAATTGAAGCCATGTATGAAAAAGGTGTCCTGCGCGCTGGTAAAGGTTGCCATTAATAGATTAATGTAAAAACAAGGTCATAAAATTTACAGGGGAATTGACCTCAAACAGGGTCACCCGAAGAGCTATCCAAACGTGTTCTTCGGGTGACATTTCCTAATAAAATTGGTCAGAAACAATCAAAGGATCAAAAATGGATTACAAATTCGAAACTCTTGATGTTATGGTTGAAGACGGCATTGCAGTTGTTAAATTAAATCGACCCGATAAAATGAATCCACTCAGCCAACAAATGTTAGGTGAGTTAGGAAAAGTATTCGTTGCATTACGCACCGATGCTGAAGCAAAAGTTGTCGTTTTGACAGGTGCCGGACGTGCATTCTGTGCCGGTGGCGATCTTAATGACATGCTGGGTGGCGGTTTGAAATTAGACTACACAACAGGTCGTATTTTAGGACAGACGATCCAGGCGATTCAAGCCATCGAAAAACCTGTCATTGGTGCCGCCAATGGTATTGCCGCTGGTGGGGGTGCTGGTCTGCTGTTGGCTTGCGATGTCATTATTGCATCGGAAAAAGCAAAATTCTCAGAAATCTATGCCAATATTGGCATGGTTCCGGATTGTGGAAATCTGTGGCTGCTTCCACGGGTTGTTGGTCCACACAAAGCCAAAGAATTGTGCTTTACTGCTGAAATCATTGATGCACAGGAAATGTTCCGCTTAGGTATCGCCCAGAAAGTCTTTACGATGGACGAGTTCTGGCCAAAAGTAATGGAATTTGCTCATAAACTGGCAGAAGGTCCTGCCCTGGTTTACAAATTCTCCAAGACGATCATTGATCGTGGTTGGGGAATGTCTTTAGAGCAATTCTACGATCTCGAAGCATTCGCCCTGGATATTGTTATGCAGAGTGAAGATTTCAAAGAAGGAATGACCGCTTTCATAGAAAAACGCAAAGCGGTATACAAGGGAAAGTAAGATGTCCCTTTTTTAGTGGTAGAAATCTGGTGGGGAAGGCGAATTATTCAATTTCCCCACTATATTTTATTAATATTGGTTTTAATGCGTGAAATGTAATTTATAATTGGACAAAACTTACGATTATTAGATGATATTTTTAAGGAGGCACAATGAATATTATCGTATGTTACAAACTCATCCCGGATTCAGAAGATATGGTCATCAAACCAGACGGATCAATTTCTTTGGATCAGGCAGAACAGGTGATCAGTGAATATGACCTGTTAGCTGTTGAAGCCGGGTTACAACTTGTTGAGAAAAATGGCGGCAAATTGATGGCTTTAAGTATTGGTACCGACAAGCTGCTCAATTCCAAAGCCAAAAAAGACATTCTCTCCCGCGGACCCGATGAATTGTATCTGGTTACCGACCCATCCTTAGCCTCTGCAGATACCAATCTCACAGCCAAAGTGCTCGTTGCTGCCATTCAAAAAATGGGCGGTTGTGATCTGGTGTTATTCGGTGAAGGTTCTGGTGATTTATATTTCCAGCAAGTTGGTCTGCAAGTTGGCGAACTTTTAGGTCAGCCCACCTTTAACGCGGTCAGCAAAATTGAGGTTGTGGACGGTAAACTTGTCGTAGAACGCAGTTTGGAAGATGAAATTGATGTTTATTCACTTCCTTTACCAGCCGCCCTTTCTGTTACCACAGATATCAATGTGCCACGACTTCCATCCATGAAAGAAATCCTCAAAGCCAGTAAAAAACCGGTTACCGAATGGACTCTACAGGATGTAACAGTCGCTGGTGATGGTAAACCGCGTGTGGATGTCCTGTCTGTGCGCGCCCCGAAAGCTGCAGATCGTAAACGAATCAAGATCGAAGGAAAACCGGAAGAAATTGCGCAGACTTTGGTCAATTATTTGAGTAAAGAAGGGGTCCTTTAGGAGGTGCAGCATGGCGAAAGAATTTTTTGTATTTTCAGAAAAACCCTCATTATTTGCAGAATTGCTTGCGAATGCCCTACAGCTTGCAAAAGCAGATGGCGCAACCGTTTCTGCATTAGTGATTGGAAACCAACTGGCTGTTGAACAGGCATTCGCTCAGGGCGCACAAAAAGTTTACGTGCTCGGTGAAAAGACTACCGACACATTGCTGGATGATTTCGTCCCAACAATGATTGCCCTTGCCAAGTCCAAACAACCCGCAATGTTCGTGATCGGCGCTACCCGCCAGGGGAAAGCCATCGCCGGACGTGTAAGCGCAGCCCTGGATGGTTCGACCATCACAGATGCCAAGTATTTCAGCCAAACATCCGGAGCACTTGAAATCACCCATTTAATTTTTGGTGGTGGCGCAATCCGAATCGAAAAAGCCAATACAGCTACCCTGGTTATGACACAGGGCGCCAGCATCGTGGAAGCCTTACCAGCTAACGCTGGCGCAAGTGGTGAAGTAGAAAACGTCGCCTTTGTGCATCCCGCCTGGAAAGCAACACTGGTGGAACGCAAACAAAAACCACCCGCTTCTGTCAACCTGTCTGTAGCAAAAAAGATCGTTTGTGCCGGACGTGGTATTGCCAAAAAGGAAGATCTGGATCTCGTCTTCGATCTTGCGAAAGTGCTGGAAGGTGAAGTAGCAGCTACGCGCCCCTTAACAGAAGGTTTGGATTGGCTTCCACGAGAACGCTACATTGGCGTATCTGGCGCGACCGTAAAACCTGACTTATATTTGAGCGTGGGTGTCTCCGGTCAAGCCCAACATACGGTTGGTATCACCGATTCACGCGTAATCGTGGCAATCGACAAGGATAAAGATGCACCTATTTTCCCGCAGGCAGACTACTGCATCGTTGGTGATCTTTATCAAATCGTTCCTGCCTTAACCGCAGCTTTGAAAGCGAGGAAATAATAAAGGAGCACAATGGACGATAAATTTGATGCCATTATTGTAGGTGCAGGCCTTGCTGGAAGCGCAGCAGCATTAAAATTAGCGCAAGCTGGCCTGGAAGTTGTGTTGGTGGAACGTGGACCATACCCTGGTTCAAAGAATCTATCCGGGGGCGTTCTTTATGGTCGCATTCTGAACGACCTGGTTCCGAATTATTGGGAAGAAGCGCCTATCGAACGCTACATCACCAATGAACGTGTTGTATTCATGACGGAACAGGCTTCCTTCAATATCGATTTTAAGAATCAGATTTACAAAGAGACCCCTTATAACGCCATTTCTGTTTTGCGAGGCAAATTTGATCGCTGGTTAGGCGAAAAAGCGGAAGAAGCAGGGGCAATGCTGGTTCCCGGTATTAAAGTGGATGAGGTCCTGGTCGAAAACGGTAAAGCCGTCGGCATTATGGCCGGCGACGAGGAGATGCGGGCGGATGTAGTCATTCTTGCAGATGGCACCAATTCCTTCCTGGCAGAACAGCTCGGTCTTCGCAAGAAATTTGAACACAGCCACATGGCTGTCGGAGTAAAAGAGTTAATTGGCCTGCCAAGAGAAACCATTGAAGATCGTTTCAATCTGACTGGAGACTCCGGGGTAGCATATGGCATCGTTGGATATGCAACCCAGGGCGTGGCTGGTGGCGGATTTCTCTATACCAACAAAGAAACCATCTCAATTGGTCTGGTAATGCATCTGGACGAGCTAATTCACACGGGTAAGAAACCGTCTGAAATGATGGAAGACTTTCTGGCAAATCCTCTTATCGAACCACTCATTCGTGGTGGAAAAATGCTTGAATATGGTGCTCATATGGTTCCGGAAGGTGGTCTGGCGATGACACCTAAGCTCGTCATGGACGGTTTACTGATCGTTGGTGATGCAGCCGGATTGTCAATCAACAATGGCTTTGTCGTCCGCGGAATGGATCTTGCGCTATCAACCGGTATGTCAGCAGCAGAAGCAGTTATCGCTGCCAAGAAGAAAGAAGATTTCAGTGCTACTTCCTTGGGAATTTATCAACAATTGGTTGATGACTCTTTCGTTATGAAAGACATGAAAACATACGCTGGTGCACCTTCCTTCATGAAAACAGAACGACTTTACGAAGCTTATCCGGAAATGTTGGTTTCCCTGATGACCAAAATTTACACCCATACGGGTCAACCAAAAGAGCACATGATCCCTACTGCCATGAAAAGCCTCAAAGAGAGCGGTGTTTCACTCTTCCAATTGGCTGGTGATGGCCTGAAAGGAGCGCGCAGTCTATGAACCACATGAGTGTGCCTGAAAAATTATCGATCAACAAATATGAGCTGGACGATGGTCATGCCCATATTGAAGTACATACCGAAATCTGTAATACCATCTGCAAAACAAAAGCTTGCCTGTTTGTCTGTCCTGCCAATGTTTATAGTGAGCAGGAAGGTAATGTTGTTGCAGATTGGGCTGGATGTCTCGAATGCGGCACTTGTCGCGCTGCCTGCCCAACAGAAGCTTTGCATTGGGAATATCCCCGTGGAGGATTCGGTGTGATCTACCGTTACGGATAAAACTTTCCTGGGTGGGAAGGTTGACAAACTCTCTTTTTTAGCAAAAGATGGCATTCTGATGCCATCTTTTATTTTTAAGTGAAATCTCTTGAAATCCTTTGGAATGTCAGATCAATGTCATAAAATCAAATCCTGGATATTTTGTTCCCCGATAAAACATAGGCATTTCTAGTCAGTAAACCATTCTGTACTTATCACAATGAGCGTTAATCTTGTATTATCGATAAAAATTGATATTCTTTAAATAGGTACATCATAAATAATTTCAGGGAGGGAAAATGGATAAAATATTTTATCCGGGAAGTATTGTTGTTGTCGGGGTATCTGAAAAAGCAGATAATCTTTCCAAAAATATTGCTGAAAACATCATCCGTTATCAATATAATGGGGATTTATACTTTCTTGGTCGGACCAAGGGCGAATTGCATGGCCGGCCAATTGTTACATCCGTGAATGACCTCCCCAGAGATATTGATCTGGCTGTCATTCTCACGCCTGCCCAGACCGTCCCACCAATATTAGATCAACTTGGTGAAGCTGGCGTGCATAATGCCTTGATCGAAACAGCAGGATTCAGTGAGTTTTCTGAAGAGGGTGCTCTCCTGGAGCAGGAAATTTATCGGATCGCCAAAAAATGGGAGATTAATGTTGTCGGTCCAAACTGTGTCGGTATCATCAGCATGGATAGCGGTATAAACACCCTTTTTGTGAGGATGGACAAAGAAGAGATGAAGCCGGGTGGAGCTTCCTTTATCTCGCAAAGCGGTGGCGTAGTAATGACTGGAACCGATTTTATGACCGCCGGTGGATTAGGTGTCAATAAAACAGTGAGCGTTGGAAATAAATTAATCCTTAAGGAAGCTGACTATCTGGAGTATTTTCTGCGTGACGAGACTACAAGTACCATTTTGCTCTATCTGGAAAGCGTTGTAAATGGCCGTGAATTGGTCGAAATGACCGAAAAAGGGAACAAACCCGTAATTGTCTACAAATCCAATACCAGTCAGGCCAGCGCCGAGATCGCCAAATCTCATACTGCCGCCCTTTCCAACGATGACAAATTGGTCAGTGCTGCTTTCAAACAATATGGTCTGACGCGTGTCTATTCCTTCCGTGAGATGATAAATGCCGGAAAAGCGTTTATGATGTCTCCAGTTAAAGGAAATAACCTGGCTGTTTTCTCCCGTTCTGGAGGACATGCAATCATTTCGGTAGATACCGCACATGAATTTGGCTTTAATCTCCCTTCTTTCCCGGATGAATTGATCGAAAAAGCCAGACCCTTCTTCCGTGTCGATGTCATTGACCGTCAAAACCCGTTGGATATGGGGACAGTATTTAATTTTGATGCTTATACCGTGGTGCTCGAAGAAACGATTAAATTGGTTCACCCGGACGCCATTCTTTTGATCTTTAACTACCGCAGAGAAACACGATCAAAGGCGCGAGAAATCGCTCAGAAATTAAAAGAAATCAGCCATCAATATCAAACACCCATCGCGTTGTGTTATTTCACAGAAATGGAAGAGATTCGTGCGATAGAAAGTGACCTTGGATTTCCAATTTATACCGAAGTCTATGATGCCATTCAATCATTAGCCATTGCGCGGGATTTTTACCTGCAAAAGGAATTGCGGAAATCTTATAAGAAAAACGTCACCAAGACCCTATTGCCACATGATATGGCGCAAAAAGCGAATAACATCATCCAAAACAGTGTTAGCAAAGAGTTACAAATTGACCAGGCACTGCAGCTTTGTGAAGCGTATGATCTTCCGACAGCTCCCTGGGGTATTGCCAATAACGATTTGGATGCAACTCAAATTGCTGAAAAAATCGGATATCCGGTCGTTTTAAAAATTGCAGGGTCTGGTTCCATTCACAAAACGGATGTCGGCGGTGTTGCTCTCAATCTGATGAATGCACAGGAAATTAAAGAAGCCATTCTTAAGATTCAAACCAACTTGTCCCAGCATGGTCTGGGCAATGAATCGCGGTTCCTGGTGCAAAAAATGGTCAAAGGTGGTCGCGAGGTTATCATGGGTGGTAAGCAGGATAACGCCTTTGGACCGATGGTGCTATGCGGACTGGG
>CAZPIM010000019.1:16413-20056 GCA_964586385.1 uncultured Anaerolineaceae bacterium | reverse complement strand
TGGTCATCCTCGCAATCGGTTTTATTTTCCTGCAAATGATTCCTTATGGGAATAATCACACAAATCCGCAAGTGATCCAGGAACCAGAGTGGGATAGCCCGGTAACACGCGAACTTGCGCAAAGATCTTGTTTCGATTGTCATAGTAATGAAACAGTCTGGCCCTGGTACAGCAATATCGCACCGATCTCCTGGCTGGTGCAACGGGATGTGGATGAAGGTCGGGAAAAATTAAATTTTTCCGAATGGAACCGAAAAGCGGAATTTGAAGAATTGGATGAAGTAGAAGAAGTCATTCAGGAAGGCGAAATGCCACCAATCACCTACTTCCCCACGCACCCTGAAGCGAAATTGACAGACATAGAAAAGCAACAACTCATTCAGGGTCTGCAAAATTCTCTAAGATAATAAGATTTTTTGAGAATGAACAACTCGTGGCAAATAAAAATCGATACCACGGGTTGTTTTTTATCTTTTCAAAACCGTACTGAATTATCCCTAAATTGATTATGCGTTTACATCAAATTAGACATTCTTTCACAAGCAGAAAAGCAATCTTCTCCGCATTTAAGTAATTTCTTTCCAGGCTCAAGAACCTCCAACTCCATTTTCCTGCCCTACTTGACAACTAATTGAAATTTTCTATAATAAGGTTAACTGGTATGACCTCTTACCAATTTTTGCTTTTTCATTAATTTTTTTACAAGGAGCACCCTATGTCCACAGAGAATTGGCGGGATTCAATCTGGTCGGATATTACAATTCAATCACGGCAATCCTCATCGACCTATTGGGATGTCATTGTCATCGGTGGCGGCATTGTTGGCGCTGGTGTTTTTCGTGAGGCTGTCAGAGCAGGACTTAAGACTTTACTGGTCGATGCACATGATTTTTCATCCGGGACTTCCAGCCGTTCTTCCAAAATGGTCCACGGGGGTTTCCGATATCTGAAAAACGCACAAATTAAATTGACCATGGATTCCGTGCATGAACGTAAAAGACTTCTGAATGAAGGCGTGGGATTGATTAATCCATTGCCATTTAATCTGGTTAATTATCATGGTGACAGTATTCCCGGGTGGGTTTTTGGACTTGGGCTGGCTGCTTACGATGCCCTGGCATTGCGTTGGGATCACACCCATTTTTCTGTGCCGGAATTGTTGGAGCATTGTCCAAATATCAATCAAAAAAGCCTGGAAGGCGGGTACCAATACTATGACGCCCAAACCGACGATGCCAGGCTGGTTTATCGTGTAATACAAGAAGCCCAATCTGCCGGGGGTACTGCGCTCAATTATGCCCACGTGGAAGGTCTTTTACGTAACCAACTCGGTCAGGTGAAAGGTGTTGAATTGCACGATCTGGTTGCGAATCGCCATGCAGAAGTACAATCCCATGTGGTAATCAATGCCACTGGCGCCTGGGCGGATCAACTCAGGGCACACATCGGTCGTGGTCCACGGTTACGGCAACTGCGCGGAAGCCATTTGGTTTTTCCCTATCACAAGTTACCTGTCCAGGATGTGATCAGTTTCCTGCATCCCCAGGATCATCGCCCTGTTTTTGCCTTCGCCTGGGAAGGTGTCACCCTGGTGGGCACGACGGATGTGGATCATCCTTATCCGATGGATACCAACCCGTATATTTCCGTTGATGAAACAGATTATCTGATGGCAGCAGTCGATCACATTTTTGGTGGTCTTGGATTAACTCTGGCTGATGTTCGTTCCAGCATGGCTGGGATCCGTTCTGTGCTGGATACAGGTAAGTCAGATCCCTCCAAAGAAGCCCGTGATGAAATTTTATGGGATGAAGACGGTCTGATCACCATTACCGGTGGTAAATTGACCATGTTCCGTCAAATGGCCTGCCAAACCCTTAAAATGGCGAAACGTTATTTGCCTTATTCTTTCCAATGTAAGGATGATGCCAGGGCTCTTGATCCCGTGTCGGAAACGAGTATTCAACAACACCTGGCTGCCCTGGATTTTGATCCTTTGTGGAAAATACGGCTTCTTGGTCGTTATAACGCAAGAACAGCCGATCTTCTCGCGTGCGCATACGAGGAAGAATTCACGCGTGTCGAAGATACGTTGACCTTGTGGGCTGAAATCCGCTTTGCTGCACACGCAGAACAAATCGTTCATTTGGACGACTTGCTTTTACGGCGAACCCGGCTGGGCACACTGCTCGCAAACGGGGGAATGGATGAAATTATTCGTATTCGCAGCATTTGTCAGCCTGAATTGGGCTGGGATGATGAACGGTGGCATACGGAAGAAATTGCCTATCGGGCATTATGGCAAAAATCTTTCCAAATTCCAATGAGTGAAAACCAGATCGCTGCATAATTTCAGCGATTTTGAATGTTGAGGTCAAAACGTGAAACATAATAAAACCAAACAACCTAACTGGATTGAGAATATTACTCCGCCAAATACCTATCGAAGCCTGTTTAAATGGGGCGATCCGGGTGGTTTTAAACATCCAAATGCGGGTATGGTGGCATTAATGAAAGAAGTTTTTCAATTAAGCGACCAGGATTTGGATTTTCCCCAAAACACAGGTTTTGAAGAATTTGATAAGAATTTACCCTCAAAAATCGATCCTATACACCTTAATGCTTTTGAATCAATCGTAGGAAAAGAAAATATCCGCACAGACACCTATGCACGGACGCAAGTATCGTATGGTGGTGGAATGTTCGATGCATTACGCTTACGGGAACATATCGTGGAGAATCTCCCTGATCTGGTCATTGCACCTCGAACAGCGGATGAAATTCAACAGGTCCTTTCCTATTGCGCACAAAATCTGATTCCGATTCAAATTTATGGGGCAGGTTCAACGGTTACCCGGGGCGTGGAAGCTGTTAAGGGTGGCATCAGTCTGGACATGAGCAAACACATGAATAAAGTGATTGGGTTTAATGAGACTAATCAAACCATCACTGTGCAACCCGGAATGACAGGTCCACAACTTGAGGATTTGCTTAACAATGCTCCGAAAACCTTGCATGCCAAACGTCGATATACCTGTGGTCATTTTCCACAGTCCTTTATGCATTCCAGTATCGGCGGCTGGGTCGTAACGCGTGGTGCCGGTCAAAACTCAACATATTATGGAAAAATCGAAGACCTCGTCCTGCAGCAAACCTATATTACACCACGGGGAATTCTCACCACTCCGGGTTTTGCGCGTTGCGCTACCGGACCGGATTTCAATCAAATTATGATTGGTTCAGAAGGATGCTTTGGTGTTTTGACAGAAGTTACTCTCAAATTACACCGTTATATGCCGGAAAATGTAACCCGTTTTTCATACCTTTTCCATAATTGGGAAGATGCGCAGGCTGCTGTTCGGGAGATCATGCAGGCAGAATTTGGTTTTCCATCTGTTTTACGTCTTTCTGACCCTGAGGAAACCGATGTTGCCATGCGCATGTATCACATACATGACACAGCCGCGGATACAGTGCTTAAAACTTTGAATTATCTACCAATGCAACGCTGCCTGATGTTGGGTGCTTGTGATGGCCAGCATGCTTTCACGCGTCTCGTCAATAGAAAAATCCGCCAGATTGCCGCCCGTTACCATGCCTTTCCGCTCAGTCCGTTTCGAGTCACGCAGCGCTGGGAAAAGAC
>CAZPIM010000019.1:0-16313 GCA_964586385.1 uncultured Anaerolineaceae bacterium | reverse complement strand
AAGCAAACCGGACCCTGGTTGGAAGCACAAATTGGATCTGCCAACATGGATATCATCCGCTCACTCAAACAGCATTTCGACCCGAACTATATTCTGAATCCGGGTGGCACGCTGGGGTTAGATATGGACGAAGCCCAAAAAGAAAAACGATGGGGTATGCGACAGTAAAAAATTTTTTGTTGGGTCAAAATTTACAGGTTGCGTTGTTGTTTTGTTGCGTACATGGAAAGGTCCGCGGCATTGAGTAAAGTTTCGGCGTCATTACCATCTTCAGGATACAGACTTAAGCCTATTGAAGCTGTAAAGATATGATGGATTGGATCTACCTGGTCAAAGATCATCTTATTAATTTTATCTGCCACAATTCTTGCTGCAGTTCTGTCGGGAATCTCGTTTAAAAGGATCACAAACTCATCTCCGCCAAAACGGGCAATCGTATCGGATGAGCGCAGATTCTTTAGCAGCAATTCTGACAACTTAATCAAATATTCATCTCCCTGCATATGTCCCTGCAGGTCATTGATCTTTTTAAATTCATCAATATCAAGAAACAGTAGGGCAAAAGATTCACTGTTCCTGTTCGCAAGTGAGATGGCCTGATCGATTCTATCTAAAAGAAGATAACGGTTTGGTAATGTTGTTAACGGGTCGTGTGTTGCCAACCATTGGAAAGCGTGCTCAGCATTCTTTATTTCGTTGATCTCGCGCGAGATTCCCAGAAGACCAATGATCTCCCCTCGATCATTTTTCAGTGGCATCTTGGTTGAAGAGGTCCAATTATATTCACCATTTGGTTTTTTAAATTTGTCGATGACCCCTGTTTTGGGAATTCCGGATTCCATAACTTCCAAATCATCCAGCATTGTTTTCCCGCCGAATTCTTCGCCATATAGATCAATATCCGTTTTCCCGTAAATCTCTTCAATCGCTGCGAAACCAAGAGAATCTGCTAACTTTCGGCTGACCCGCCAAATTTTACATTGACGATCTTTAACATAAATGCCATCCAATGTATTTTCCATCAAAGCACGTAATATCCAGGCATCTTCGATATGCATAAAAAGTTACCTCCAGGTAAACTCTTCAAGAAACCGGGCGATCATTTTTATTAGTATACAACAGTGAACAATATTTTGAATGCTGTATTTTTTGGATGGTATGCCAAACATGGCCGGATTGAATTACGGCTGTCCACATCTTTTGCTGGTGTACAATTAGAATTCATGAACAGAATTCCTTATTCAATTTGCGGAAAAATATTATGGATCAATCTTAGCAATGCCTCTTTTAGCGAAGAGATTGTTCCAGACAAAATTTATGAACAATATGGCGCAGGTCTTGGACTGGCATCGTATTTTCTATATCGTGACATTCCTGCACATGCGGATGCACTTGGGCCAGACAACATCCTGGCATTTTGTGCTGGAATCCTAACCGGAACCACCAGTATGCTCACGGGCAGGTGGACGGTGGCAGCCAAATCCCCATTAACGCATACCTGGGGTGACGCGAATTGTGGTGGAAATCTTGCCCCAGCACTCAAACAATGCGGGTATGATGGTATATTTTTTAAAGGCTGCAGCCCAAATCCGGTTTTTTTGAAACTGACCCATAACAAAGTTGAACTCCTGGATGCTTCACATCTTTGGGGTCAGGATTCTTTCGAAACAGAACAAATATTGCGCGAACCGTATGGCGATAAACCTGTTTCAGTTGCCTGTATAGGACAAGCAGGTGAAAAACTTTCCCTGATTTCAGGCATTTGCAATGACTATGGCCGAATGGCTGCCCGTTCCGGTTTGGGTGCCGTCATGGGCAGTAAAAACCTGAAAGCGCTGGTTCTATCAGGTGCATACCCTATCAATGCTGCAAACCCTCAAAAGATGAAAGAATTATCTGCGCAATGCGTTCGCTTTACCGAATTCCAGCCGCCTTTTTTGAATGGTGTAATAACGCGGCTAATGAGTACCTTGCTGCGCAAACTGCCACTGCAAATGCGACAAGATGGGATTCTCTACAAATTTTTCATTAAAAAATATGGCACGATAGCCTTAAACCAGTACAGTATTGAAACCGGGGATGCTCCTATTCGAAACTGGGCAGGTAGCAATCTGGACTTTCCCCCGAAACTTTCGGATACTGTCAACCCGGATCACATTGCACGAATCGAAAAGGCAAAATATCATTGTTACGCATGTCCGATAGGGTGTGGTGGAATCACGAACTTGCCTGATGGTAGTGAATCCCACAAAGTTGAATATGAAACCGTGACTGCATTAGGGTCACTTTTAATGAACACAGACCTGCAGATGATCCTGATCGCCAATGATAAATTAAACCGAGCCGGGATGGATTCGATCTCGGCGGGGGGCACAATAGCCTTTGCAATGGAATGCTTTGAACATGGTCTTCTAACCCTGACAGATACAGACGAATTAGATCTTAGTTGGGGCAATAGCCAATCCATTCTCACCCTTATCGAATGGATGATCTCACGTCATGGAATCGGCGATCTGCTGGCAGATGGTAGTTTAATGGCTTCCCAAAAAATTGGACAAAACAGCCTTCGGTATGCGATTCAGAGTAGTGGTCAGGAACTTCCCATGCACGATGCCCGCAATGATCCCGGTTATGGACTGCATTACGTTGTGGAGCCTACGCCTGGCAGACATACGATCGGTTCCTATCAGTATTATGAGATTTTCCAGCTTTGGCAAAAAGTGCCGGATCTTCCAAAGTTAAAAAATCGTTTTTATCCAAAAAGTGCGAAATACGCGGATCCTGCTGAAAAAGCAGAATGGGCTATAGCTTGCAGCCAATTCGTGGCTTTATTGAATGCAGCAGGAGGTTGTATTTTTGGTGCCATGATGGGTGTTCATCGATACCCGATATTTGAATGGTTAAATGCTGCCACCGGTTGGCAAAAAACACCAAAAGAATTTATGCAAATGGGAGCACGCATTCAATCCTTACGACAGGCTTTTAATGCAAGGGAGGGACTGCCACTCCAACATACCATCAACCATCGTGCTGCCGGATACCCTGTCCAAATTGAAGGTGCCAACAGGGGTGCACAGGTGGATCTGAATGCCCTGGTGCCGCTTTACTGGCAAGCCATGGGCTGGAATACACAAACCGGGCAGCCACCTTTGCCAGAATTGCTACCTGACGGAGATCAATATGTCACATCACATTAAACCGAATTGTGTCGGTTGTGTTTTGTGTGTGCATTACTGCCCGGTCAGTGCGATTTCCGGTGAGAAAAAGCAAATCCATACCATTGATCCGGAAATTTGTATTGATTGCGGTGTTTGTGGACGTGTATGTGCCTTTAAATCAGTTGAAGATAGTGCGGGAAAATTAGTTGATCGGGAAAAACCCACCGAGTGGGTACGTCCGGTCTTTGATTACCAAATCTGCGTAGCCTGTAATCTCTGTAATATGATCTGTCCAACAGGTGTAATTGGGGCACAGCATCCAGATGGTTACAAACGGTTGGATATCCTTCCCTTTTTACAGGACAGCAAGGGTTGCATTGGCTGCTTTTTTTGTGAAAGGATCTGCCCAACAGGCGCAATTGAGATGTTGAAGATGGAAAAGAATAATTAATAGTCCTGTCAAAATAAAAAAGTGAACCTGAAATCAGATCCACTTTAATTTCCTATCTGGTATCTCTCATCAAGCGCATTCCATTTAAAATCACCACCAAGACCGAAGCCTCGTGGATCAACATACCACCAGCCATATGCACTTTACCAAAAATCACACCTAATAAGAGAATTGTGACCGTAACGAGTGCAATCCATACATTTTGATGAATATTCTGTAAGGTGGCTTTCGAAATCTTTATCGCTTCCGGGATTTTCATCAGATCATCCGCCATCAAAGCCACATCTGCTGTCTCGATGGCGATATCTGTTCCTGCGGCACCCATCGCTATTCCGATATTTGCTGCAGCCAGTGCAGGCGCATCATTAATTCCGTCCCCAACCATCGCAACCACATGACCTTCTTTCTGCAAATCACGGATCACCTGCAATTTATCTTCAGGCAGCAATTGTGAAAGTACATCATTCACACCCAGCTGAGTTGCAATCGACTGAGCTGTACGGGCATCGTCACCAGTCAACATGACCACTTTCTTTAGACCGATTTCTTTCAGCCTTGCAATTACCTCTCTTGCATTTTCCCTGGGTTTGTCAGCAATAGCAATGATCCCGGCCACCTTTCCATCATACGATACAAGAACCGTAGTCTTTCCGCTGGTTTTTAAGCGCAGCAAATGTTCTTGAGCCTCTTCAGGAACCAATATTGCCAACTCCTTCATCAAGACCTGGCTACCGACAGCTATTTCAACCCCATCGAAAAATGCACGCACACCTCTGCCGGTACAGGTATCAAAGTCAGAAGCCTCTGGAACCTCACCAAAATTCTTTGCTGCTTTCAACACTGCTTTTGCCAGAGGATGTTCAGAACCAGCTTCAGCAATCGCTGCCCAACGCAGAACTTCACTTTGTGGTTCATCCCAACCAAATTCCATTCGGGAATTTGAACGAAATGAAGAACCTGCGTTTTCCAATTGCAGCTCAGGTTGTAACGAGATCACATCCGTCACAGTTGGTTTTCCCTCGGTCAGAGTTCCGGTTTTGTCAATCGCCAAGACCGAAATTTTTCCTGCATTCTCAAGATACTCACCACCTTTGATCAAAATTCCGCTTTTTGCAGCCCGACCAATACCCGCCACAACCGATACCGGGGTTGAAATTACCAGTGCACCCGGGCATCCGATGACCAAAAGTGTCAGAGCCAGCTCAATATCACGTGTGATCAGGTAAGATACAATGCTCAAGACAATAATAAATGGGGTATACCATTGTGCAAATTTCTCGATGAAACGCTGTGTTGGAGCCTTTTCATCCTGAGCTTCTTCCACCCTTCGAATGATACGCGCCAATGTAGTATCCGCTCCAACACCTGTCGCTTCAACTTTCAATAAACCATCTTGATTTACAGTACCGGCAAAGACGCGAGAGCCTACCTCTTTGTCTTCCGGCATTGATTCACCGGTAATCGCACTTTCATCCACAGCAGAATGTCCTTCTACCACAACTCCATCCACTGCGATTTTTGATCCAGGCTTAAACAGCACCCATTCGCCCGGTATAACTTCCATAGGGTCAACTTCCAATTGCTTGCCATCGCGCAGCACAATCACAGTAGTCGGTGCCAGATCCAATAATCCTTGCAGTACCTGTCGGGTTTGACTGAGCGTACGAGCTTCAAGGTAGGCTCCTAAAATAAACAGAAAGGTGACAGCTGCCGCTTCCCAATATTCTCCGATCACCAGCGCGCCGACTGTGGCAATTGTGACCAGAAGTTCAATGCTGATGTGTTTGTTACGCAAGCTAATAAAAGCCCGGCTAGCAATATCTGCTCCTGCGATCAGTGCAGCAGCCACCATCAGAATTTCTTTTAGCAAGGTGGTTGAAAGAACCAGTCCCACTGCCAGAGAAAGCAGAATAAGTGTACCGCTGCTGATTACTAAAAATTGGCGTCGTGTCTTGGGATTGTGAAAGTTTTGAATTAAAGTGGTCATGAGAGCTCCTATAAAGAAATTCCCTGACAACCGAAATTGCCAGGGATTTTTGTGAAATTTAGAATGGCGATACTTTTGATTCATAACCCAGCGAGCGAACGACTTCCACCAGTTTTTGGGAGTTCGCGATTTGAGCATCATGCTCCACTTCTATTCGTCCACTATTGAAATGGACTTTTGCAGTAGATACTCCCTCTGTTCCAGTGAGGGCTTTCTCTATTTTGTTGATACAGGATGGGCAGGAGAGTTCCTGCGAACGTAAAATTGTTTTCATCAGATTTTCCTTTCAATTTTTTGATCTGATGATAGAGTACGACACCTTCTTTTTCCGTTCCATGATTCAAATCAATTAACTGCAAACATAACACGAAGATTAATCTAATCCCGTTCAATGGTTTGAATTACATGCAAAATTAGCCAGATTGACATTTATCAATCAATCGATCCGGCTTTCCTTTGCGCCAAATTCACCAAATCATGCTTATATCGATACCAGATCCATCAATCGTTCTCTTTGAACAATCGCCACCCATTGACGTCCGGTCTTGATCCATCCATCCTTCTGAAACTGGCTCATCACCCTGCTTACGGTTTCGGTTGTCAAGGCAGTCAGATTGGCAATATCTTCACGTGAAAGCGGCATCTGAATCAATAATCCAACTTCATTCTTTTCCCCCAACTTATCTGCCAGCTTTAACAATACAAAAGCGATTCGTTGATCCACAGGAGCAGTGCTGATCATTCGCACCATCTCCTGAGATTCCTTCAGCCTTTCTGTCATAATGTCCATTATACGGATTGCCACCTGAGAATGCATCTTTAAAATCTGACGAAACTGGCCGCCTTCAATACTCAGCGCACACACAGGATTTTGGGCATGCGCACTTTCACTATACTGATCCTTCGGTTCATGGGTTAAGCTGCCAAAGAATTCCCCGCTTTTCAATACATCCAACATGACTTCTTTTCCACTCTGGGATAACTGAGTCAATTTGACAATACCGTCCGCAACCACAAATAGACGGGTAGCCGGATTACTTTCTGCGTAAATTAATTCTCCAGCATCGTAACCCCGATCTACAAATAGCGGATTAATCTCCATGATTTGTTCGGTAGACAACCCCTGAAAAAATGGCAGATGACTCAAAATGTATAAACGCAGGTCAACACTGCACATGTGAGGTTCGATATGATCCTGGTCCAATGGCGTATTTCGGGGCATTTTCAAGTTCCTTATCTATATTATAAAGGATTGTCATTTGTAAGCGTATTCTTACGAGAGAATATTTAAACCCTTCAACAGCAAAATTTTTTATCCATCCATTATTCGTAGTTTTTCATTTCGTGATATATTATAAAAACCATGCTCAATCGCTTTTCACAAACAATCAGCCGTTTTTCAAAAACCTGGTTAGTTCTTGTTTCATTTTTCATCTTTTTATATTTCATCTTCTCCATATTACCCGCGGAATCTAAAAAAGCAATTTCCAACACCGGAAGCGCCAATTCACCCGATACCAACTTTTTCTACGGCACGAGGGATCTCTATCAGATGGCTGAGGACTATGGTGCAGATGGAAGGAAGGCTTATATCCGTGCCCGTTTCAGTTTTGATCTGATTTGGCCAATTGTTTATACCTTTTTCCTGTTAACCGGAATCAGTTGGCTATCCCAACGGACTTTATCAAGTGCGAGCCCATTCCAAATCATCAATCTCACCCCACTTTTCGCCATCGTCCTCGACTTTCTGGAAAACATTTCCACATCAGTTATCATGGCCAGGTACCCGCAACAAACGCTATTGATCGATTTTCTGGCTCCTGTTTTTTCTGCATTGAAGTGGGTATTTGTAACCGTCAGCTTTTTATTGCTATTGGGTTTATGTGTGTTGTACCTCAGAAAGAAATTTTTTATCGGTCAAAGGTAAAGCGTCTTTCATTCATCCTACAGGTGCTTGTTTTGTGATTTTGCTTAACTTATACTTTTCTCAAACAAATACGGAAAGAGAGTAATATGGCCGAGCTCAAAACAGTAAAAAATGATCAGCCAGTTGATCTTTTCCTGCAAAAGGTCGAAGACCCCAGCAAACGCCAGGATTGTTTAACGATCCTGGAAATGATGGAAAACATTACCGGAGAAAAAGCAAAGATGTGGGGGGATGCCCTCGTCGGTTTTGGTGATATACATTACAAATATGCCTCCGGCCGTCAAGGTGATTGGATGTTAACCGCTTTTTCACCCAGAAAGCAAAACCTTACCCTCTATATCATGTCCGGTTTTGATCAGCATGCGGAACTACTTTCACGCCTTGGTAAATATAAAACAGGTAAAGGTTGTCTTTATATCAACCGCCTTTCCGACGTGGACCAGAATGTACTCCGTGAATTGATCCAGGAATCTGTCGCCCTTTTGAAAGAAAAAGGTTTCGGTAATACTTAATTATTTTTTCGTCAAAACTTCTCACAAAAGTGCTATCAAATCAGTAAATTAAGAGTGGGGAGTTTACATTGAACGGATTATTTCAACGAGATTCTGCCACCCCATCATGATTTCGCGATAAATAATGGGGATTTTTTACTTAATAAATTCGTGGTTCCGCAAATAGACCCTTTTTACTCTGGGTAAAAGAGATGTGGATACTTCGTAATTGATGGTCCCTGCCAAACGACCGATCTCTTCTGCCCGGATAGTTGCATCGCCCTGACACCCGATGATAACGACTTCATCATCCTGCTTCACGTCTGGAATTCCGGTTACATCCACCACAAATTGATCCATGCATACCCGCCCGAGAATCGGAGCACGTTGTCCATGAATCAAGACAGCTCCCTTATTGGAGAGAATGCGGTGGAAGCCATCCCCGTATCCGACAGGCACCAGTGCAGCCAGGGTTGGTTTTTCGGTGATAGCAGTTCGCCCATAGCTGATACCAGCCCCGGCAGGAAGCTCCTGAACCCGACTCACGCGACTCTTTAGGCTCAAAGCGGGTTGGATTTCAAAAACAGGGCTCCATTCATCGGACGGATCCAATCCATACATGGCAATCCCAATCCGAACAGCATTAAAGTGTGCTTCGGGCAGTCGCATCGTGGCAGCGCTATTGGCGGCATGCAAAATGGGAATCCGGATCTGATTTGCATTTAATGCTGCTACAACAGCTTTGAAATCTGCTAACTGACCAAGAACATAAGTCTGATCAGTCCAATCTGCTGTAGCAAAATGAGTGAAAAGACCTTCCAAATTAAGGCCAGGCAATTTTACAATCGCTTTTGCAAATTCCGGAACCTCGGAAGGCAGTAAACCATAGCGATTCATACCGCTATCTACCTTGATATGAACCGGAATTTGAGTACCGGCAGCGACAGCCTGCAAAGAAAGACGTTCAGCAAATTCCAGGGTAATCAGGCTTGGAGTAAGCTGGAATTGAACGATTTGTGTAGCCCCGCTGGAGGGGGTATAACCCATAATAAGAATTGGTGCCTGGATACCGGCCTGACGTAATTCAATTCCTTCGATCATCCGGTGAACTGCCAGACGGGTGGCACCGGCTTGTAAAGCAGCCCGGGCAACCGGTACAGCGCCATGACCATAAGCATTTGCTTTTACAACCGCCATTATTTCCACATTCGCACCGACATGCCGCTTAAAAGCTTGAACATTGTGTGAAATGGCATCCAAATCGATTTCAGCCCAGGTTACAATCCCATCCAACATACGCAGTATCCAGCTTCCCGATCATATGCATTAAAACAATGATCAAATCCAGTTTTTGATAACACTTCTCAAATAAAACCAAGCGGTTTGTGTCAGCGTTGTTTCATAACAAACGAACGCTGACACTCGCTTTAAATATATAGCTATTTTACCCCCCCAGGTAAGCTTCTTTAACCCGGGAATCTCCCAGAAGTTCCAAACCGGTACCCGTGTGAGCAATTGTACCGGTTTCAAGGACATAACCCCGGTTGGCGACGCGTAATGCCATATTGGCATTCTGTTCTACCAGCAAAATTGTCGTACCGGATTGGTTAATTTCCTTGAGAACCGAAAAGATTTCCCGTACCAAAACCGGAGCCAGACCCATGGAAGGCTCATCCAGCAGCATCATTCTCCCACGGCTCATCAGGGCACGGCCAACCGCGAGCATCTGCTGCTCACCACCGGAAAGTGTGCCACCTAGTTGACCCTGCCGCTCTGATAAGCGAGGAAAAATATCAAATACTTTTTGATAATCTTTGGGTATCTCCTGTTTATCTTTTCGACTCCAGGTTGCCAGCTTAAGGTTTTCCATAACAGTCAGGTTACCAAAAATACCCCTGCCTTCCGGAACCTGGGCAATCCCCAATCCAACGATCTTATCCGCCGGGGTGGATTTCAAATCCTTTCCTTCAAAAGTGATCACACCTTTGTAAGGAACTACACCTGAAATTCCACGCAAGGTGGAGGATTTTCCGGCACCGTTTGCGCCAATTAAAGTCACGATCTCGCCTTCGTAGACCTCAAAAGAAATTCCCTTAACCGCTTTAATGTTCCCGTAAGAAATGACCAGGTCCTGAACTGAAAGTAATACTTTTCCCTGGCTCATAAATCTCCTCCTTCACCCAAATAAGCTTCCATGACCTTTGGGTTGTTCTGGATTTCTTTTGGTAGTCCCTCGGCTAGAGTAGCACCAAAATCGAGGACTTTAAGGCGTTCACAAATACCCATCACCAACCGCATTTGATGTTCGATCAGAATGATGGTGAGGTCAAACTCTTTTCGAATCCAGCCAATGAAGTCCATTAATTGACCGATCTCATTGGGATTCATCCCGGCCGCTGGTTCATCCAGTAGCAAGATTTTTGGATTTGTGGCCAAAGCACGGGCTATTTCTAATCTGCGCTGTAAACCATAGGGCAAATTCTTTGAGGCTTCATCCGCGTAATCCTGCAGCTTAAAAACAGCCAACAAGTCCATAGCATGTTCAGCCATTCTTTTTTCTTCAGTATCATATCTGCCAAAATGGAAAAGCGCTTCAATAGGGTTATATTTTGTTTGGGAGTAATTGGCTATTCGAACATTATCCAGAACAGACAAATCTTTAAAAAGACGAATGTTTTGAAATGTGCGTGCAATACCCAGAGCAGTGATTTGGTTTGGTGTTTTCCCAACCAATTCAACTCCATCAATTTTAATGCTGCCCTTGGAAGCTTTATAAACACCGGTGATTAAATTGAATACCGTTGTTTTTCCGGCTCCGTTCGGACCAATAATTCCAACCAGTTCATGGGGTTCCAAATCCAGGTTAAAATTGGAGACTGCACAAAGACCGCCAAAATAATGTGTGACCTCTTTAGCTTGCAGAAGCATCTTTGGCCTCCTTTTTCTTTCGCCAAATCTTACTGGCAAAAAGATCATAACCCGGAACAAACCAACGAAATTCCCGTAAGCCCATAATTCCCTGCGGTCGATAAATCATCAGAATCACCAGCACTAATGGCATTAATACCATGCGCCACATACCCAATGGGCGTAGAACTTCCAGAAGAATGGTAAAAATGACCGCCCCTAGAATGGAGCCAGCGATAGACCCGATTCCGCCCAGATAAACCATGATCAGGATATCGGTGGATTTGATGATGTCAAACACGCGCGGGCTGATGAATTGCAACACATGAGCAAAAAGCGCTCCGGCTACCCCAGCAAAAAATGAGGAGATGACAAATGCCAGCATTTTTACCTGACGGGAATTCACACTCATCAAATCGCTTGCAATTTCATCTTCGCGTATCGAGAGGACTCCCCGCCCAAAATTTGAATAAACAAAATTTCGGATCACCCATACTGTTACAACGACCCAAATAAATGTCCATGGCAGTGTTGTTAAGAGTGTAACCCCCGGAATTCCACGTGGACCCCCGATGGCTTCAATATTTTCAATCACCGATTTAACAATCATCAGGAACGCCAGTGTAACGATTGCCAGGTAGTCTCCTCTGGTCTTAAAGGAGGGAACTGCCACCAAAACACCAATTAGAGCCGCCCCTACACCGCCCGCGATCACGACCAATGGAAAAAGCCAGGGAGCAAGGTTTGCAGGGATCACTTTTGTGGTCAGAATTGCTGAAACATAGGCACCTACAGCCATAAATCCTGCATGACCAACTGAAAATTCCCCCATGTATCCATTAATCAGGTTTAGGCTGGTGCTCAAAATGATATTGATACCGACATAAATCATGATCAATACAACATATTGGTTTAATAACCCAAACTGTGGGATGGCAAATGAAAATAGTAATCCGACCACCAACAGAACAGGTAACAATTTTCGGTTAGACACAATTTTTTCCCATAGTGCTCTTAACCGTTCGATCCAGTTTTTTATACTTGAAGGTTGAATTGTCATAGCTTATACCTTCTGTGGTCTGGGTTTTCCCAGAATGCCGTATGGACGGAAAATAAGAAGTACCAACAGCAAAGTAAAGGCAACAAAATCCCGGTAAGTAGAAGGCAGGAAAGCTGCCACCAGAATCTCAACCCCACCGAGAATAAATCCACCGATCATGGCACCACGAATATTGCCAATTCCACCCACCACTGCTGCAATAAATGCCTTCCAGCCAATCAGAATCCCCATGTAGGGGTCAATGACCGGGAAAGCCAGGGCGTACATCACTCCAGCCGCACCACCCAGGCTGGTACCTAATGCAAATGTTGCTGATATGACCAGGTCTACAGGAATGCCCATTAAAGGCACAATCGATTTATCCCAGGATATTGCACGCATTGCCATACCAACCATGGTTTTTCTGACGACAAAATCCAAAAGTACCATGAGTATAATGGAAAGTGCAATGATGATGAGTTGTAAAGAAGAAATGGAAACTCCCCCAACAACCCAGGTTGTATTTTTAATTAAAGTAGGTACCGATTGGGGATAAGGTGCAAATACCAGAGTGAAATTTTCCAGAAATATCCCTACGCCTAAAGCAGTGATGATCGCAGAAACACGCGGGGCTTTCCTTAAAGGTTTATAGGCAAAACGCTCAATCAAAACACCAACAATTGCCACACCAATCATCGCTATCAGTAAAGTCGGGATAAAGGGTAAGTGTAAAAAAGTAGCAGCCAAAAAACAGAAAAAGGCTCCTAGCATGAAAAGATCGCCGTGCGCAAAGTTAATCATGGTTAAAATGCCGTACACCATGGTGTAGCCCAGTGCGATCAATGCATAAATACTACCCAGCTGTAGGGCATTTAGTACTTGTTGAAATATATATGTCATATGCTACCCCTGGGAAAGACTCCATCTGCAGGAATTAAAAATAATTCCTGCAGATGGTTACGTGTGAATTGGATTATGGATTCGCGTTAGCGAACCAGACAAATTTGTCACCCTTCACTTGTAAAATCACGGCGCTCTTGATTGGATCGCCCGATCCTTCTGTGAAGGACATATTGCCGGTCACGCCTTCAAAATTAGGAATCTTCGCCAGAGCATCACGTACAGCTTCCCGGTCAACTTTGCCAGCAGCTTGAAGTGCCTGCCAGAGTAAACCAAAGGAATCAAATGTGAGCGCAGCTACATCATCTGGTGTACTACCATATTTGGTTTTATATGCTTCAATAAATTGAGTTGCTACAGGTGTAGCTGCATCAGCGGCATAGTGTGTGCTGAAGTAATAACCTTCACAATCCGCTCCACACAGAGTAATCAACTCGGTACTACCCCAGGAGTCAGATCCCAGGAACGGTACGTCAATTCCCAGGCGGTGTGCTTGCTGAATTTGTAAAGGCACTTCGCTATAGTAGTTTGGCAAAAAGATGACTTCAGGTCCAGCGTCTTTAATTTTCGTTAGTTGGGCTGAGAAATCTTTATCGCCGGTAGTGTAGGTCTCAAATGCCACAATAGTCCCGCCATTTTCTTCGTATGTAGCTTTAAAGAATTCGGCGATACCCTTGTTATATTCTGATGCCACATCATAAAGGACTGCAGCTTTCATAGCTTTTAAATTATCCAGTGCGAATTTTGCAACAACACGTCCCTGGAAAGGATCAATAAATGCAGCACGAAACACATAGCGTTTCGATTCGTTGGTATTTGCATTCAGTGTAGTTTTAGGATTCGTGGACCATGGGCTTATTAAAACAACCTTTGAACTTTCTGCAATTTCCGAAGCTGGAATGGCATATCGGCTGGCATTCGGTCCAACAATGGCGACCACATTTTGTTGTGTGATCAGTTTTTGGGCTGCTGAGGCAGATTGATCAGCTTTACCAGCATTGTCTTCAATAAACAACTCAACTGTATATTTCTTTCCGCCAACTTCCAAGCCTCCTGCATCATTAATTTGCTGGACTGCCATTTCTGCGGCATTCTTGCAGGAAGCACCTACGGCTGGAATATCTCCCGTTAATTCTGCGACTACACCTACTTTAATGGTAGCGTTGTCGCCTCCCCCACCACAGGCACTTAGTAACATGCTGAAAATCAAGACTAGCCCTAAGAAACAAGCTACTTTCTTCATAGTAATTCTCCTCCATATTTACTTTGAACAGATCATTTTAGGACACGTAACGAATCTCGGACTGAAAACCGGGATCGCAAAATGAATGTTGCCCACCTCCCCTCAATGAACCTTCTTACATCATTTAATATTATATTAGTCAATTAATAAAGTCAACAATACTACGGACGGGAAATAAATTAATTGCTTCATGGAATTGCATAACAGGACAATCTGGGCGGGATCGGTCAAATCGCATGAAAAAGTTGCTTGTTCACCTAATCGTTCTTCTACATAATTTAATGCTAATATAGCAATAAACAACAAATAAGAGGTTTCACATGGGTGATCAATTTCAGCTTGATCCGTCGGTTCTCTCCTGGCTCCTTGATCCATCCGATCCAGGTCCACGTTATCTTGCTATTCGGGATCTGTTACGATTACCTGAAAATGACAGAGAATTAATAGAGGCACGCCAGGAAGCACATCAACGAGGTCCAATTGCGATCATTCTGGATCATATGAATCCACAGGGTTACTGGGAAGAAAGTGGTGCTGGCTACAACCCCAAATACCGGTCGACAGTCTGGTCTCTGATCCTATTAGCGCAATTAGGGGCATCATTATCCCAAGACGCCCGCATTCGTGTTGCCTGTGATTATTTTATTGAGAATGCACTTTGTCCGGGTGGCCAAATCAGTTCAGTTGGGCGTACCCCTTCCAGCACAGTCGATTGTCTGCAAGGGAATCTGTGTTGGGCATTACCCGCATTAGGCTACAATCATCCCGGGCTTACTTCAGCCTACGAATGGATGGCGCGTACCGTCAGCGGGGAAGGTATTGCACCGAAGACAGAGCGCAATGCGTCGGTAAGATTCTATGCAGCCAAAAGCGGACCCAACTTTGCCTGTGGCGCGAATCTGGATCTTCCTTGTGCCTGGGGTGCAACAAAAGTCATGGTTGCTTTGGCACAAATTCCGAGGGAATACCGGACACCATTGATCGAAAACGCCATTCAATCAGGAATTGAATTTTTATTTAGCGTCAACCCGGCCGAAGCAACGTATCCCAGCGGTATGACTGGAAAACCCAGCCCGAATTGGTGGAAATTCGGATTTCCACTTTTTTATGTGACTGATATTTTACAAATTGTTGAGGTTTTAGTTAACCTGGGATATGGGAGTGATCCCCGCTTGCAAACGGCGATACAGCTGGTACTGGATAAACGTGATTCGCAGGGACGCTGGCTATTGGAGTATGACTACAATGGCAAAACCTGGGTCGATTTTGGTCCCAAAAAGCAACCGAATAAATGGGTCACACTGCGCGCTTTAAAAGTATTAACCGCAATTCAAAGGTAATTTTTCCATCAAAAATCGTTTTTACAAGGATCTATCCGGATGAAGAATATTACAGCATCAACACATGCAAAAATCATTAATTTTCTATTGATTCTGGGTCTTGGATTTCTAGTATTTTTTATTGGCGGCTATTGGAATCTACCCAATGCTTCAATAAAACTGTTCATACGCCTGTTTATTTCTGTTTTTCTTTTTGGAATCAGTATCAATTTGCGCCGTCTCAACCCACAATCGGAAAACTGGCGTTTGTTTTTTGCATTTTTCACAGCTTCCTTTGCGTTTTTTATAGCCAGTGTGTTTGATGCCCCCTTGCAAAGATTAATCTCGGCTAACACGACATCACTTCCTGGTATTGCCAAACTAAAAATTGTTGATGCGGTTTTAATCTTAATTCCTATTCTCCTCACAACGCGTATTGCAAAAATCTCCTGGAAAGATCTATTTTTGAAGGGTGGGCGACCTGGCTTAAGTCTTTTATTCGGTGGGCTTGGTCTTGCTATATTTGCAGTTATCTTTTACTTCCAAATTAAGGGTCAACCAGAGATTTTTGGTCAGACTTCTACCTGGTTACCCTGGATACTCGTTTTTGTTCTTGCAAATGCAACTATGGAAGAAATACATTTTCGTGGTCTGCTGCTCAAACCATCAGCAACATTTTTAGGGAAACCCCTGGCAAACTTCTGCATATCAATATTCTTCGCTTTAGTTCATGCACCAGTTGAGTACACCAGTGATATTGTTGTCTTTCTGGTGGAAGTTTTCTTTCTTTCCCTTCTTTGGGGATGGTTGACTCAAAAAACCGAATCAATATGGGGTTCAATTTTATTCCACGCCGGTGCAGATCTTATCATTATGGCTGGCATCGTCCAA
>CAZPIM010000018.1:26831-40449 GCA_964586385.1 uncultured Anaerolineaceae bacterium | reverse complement strand
ACGGCAAGCCGAGAGGTACCGAACTCGTAAAATCCGTACAAAAAACAAGTGCCAATCGCACAAACACTTATGCTGCTATGCCCCTCGCTGCTTAGTGAGAGACTAGAAGCAAAATGAGTCCTTCGAGGCTCACGTTCACCTACCCCGTCCCCTAACCGGTGGTAGAGTGGGCGTCACAAGGTTAGGGTGCCAATTTGCATGCTACGTTCAAATTGAAAGAGGACTTTCGGGTCTGAGTAGCTGGTAACTTTTTCAGTTTTGCTGGTTCGCTGATTAAGTTGCGAGATGATGAACCAACTAAACTTGTAGACGTTTGACGAACTATTCTTTCGGACGCGGGTTCAATTCCCGCCATCTCCACAACAATATGATATATTAAATCGATTAGTCTCTTTTACAGACTAACCCTTTTAAGTATGATCCCTCAGGAAAATTCAGACCGATTGGATGGTCAGGTCCCTGTATTAACTTTTGCAAAATGGAAGCAGAAACTCCTGCGTCCAAAGCTGCATCAGAAATAATTTTTTGGAACAACGAATCATTAATGCCACCAGAACATGAAAATGTAATCAAAATGCCACCAGGATTTAAAAGTTTGAATCCGAGTAAATTAATATCTTTATATCCACGGGAAGCTTTTTCGACTTGCGATTGGGTAGCAGCAAATTTCGGTGGATCCAGAATAACAACATCAAATTTCTGATTAGTATCACGCATTTTTCTCAGAGCTTTGAAGGCTTCTTCATTTACCCACAAGTATGAAGAGGGATTAAACCCATTTAGATTCATGTTTCGTTTAGCAATTTCCATAGCATCGGCACTGCTATCCAAAGAAGTAATTGCATTTGCCTGGTGATTGGCTGCATAAACACTAAAACCACCTGTATACGAAAAGACATTGAGAATATCTCGTCCCTTACAAAATTTTGATATGATTTTCCGGTTTTCGCGTTGATCCAAATAGAATCCAGTTTTATGTCCGGTTGAAATATTTACAATAAATTTCAGATCTCCTTCAACAATCGTTATCTCTTCAGGCACTATTCCCGAAATAAGTCCTTTTCTTTCTTCCAAACCTTCCAGTCTTCTTACATCCACATCCGAACGCTCAAACAGATTATGAATTCCAGAAATTTCCTTTAAAGATTCGATTATTGCTTGACGGTGGAATTCAACTCCACTAGAAAGGATTTGCAGTACCAATACATCGTTGTATTGGTCAACAATTAAACCAGGTATGAGATCAGATTCACCATGGACCAACCGCCATGCAGTGTCGGAAGACGAATTTCGAAATTCAATTCGTTTTTGAATTGAATTATTGATTCGGTTTAGAAAAAATTCTTTATTAATTTGTTCTTTTTTGAACGACCAAAACCTGGCTCTGATTTGAGAATATGGACTATATGCGGCTAGACCCAGGAATTCTTTATTCGAATCAAGTACTTCTATCGTCTCGCCATTTTCCGGAGAACCTATTAATTCATGAATTGCACCGGAAAATATCCAGGGATGCCGATGCTTTGCAGGCTTATCTTTTCCTCTCTTTAATACAATCGCTTTCACTGCTGCTCGACCATTTTTAATAATTCTGATTCATTGATGATGTTAATTTTTAATTCCTGTGCTTTGTCGGCTTTTGAACCCGGATTTTCACCCACAAGAACAAAATTCGTGTTTTTGCTAACACTACCAACTACTTTCCCGCCATTATTTTCAATAAATTCCTTTATTTCTGTACGTGAAAATTTTTCTAATGTGCCTGTAACAACAAAACTCATTCCACTCAAAGGCAAACCTTCCCATTTTTTTGTTTTTGATTCCTGAATTGGCCAAACACCGAAATCTTTAAGTTTAGACAATAAATGTTGATTACTATCTTTTTGAAACCAATTGACAATTTGTAGTGCGATATTAGGTCCTACTCCTTCTATTGAAATTAAGTCGTCCAAAGTTGCTTTTGAAAAAGTATCCAGGTCATGAAAATTTTGTGCCAATTCTGAAGCCATTACTTCACCGACGCCCCGAATACCCAATGCAGTAATCAAACGAGATAATGGCTTTTTTCGGGATGCATCAATCGCATTAATCAAATTTTCAGCTTTTTTTAACGCAAATCCTTCCAAAGGCAATAGATCGGACACAGTCAATTTATATAAATCCGCGACATCTAAAACAACTTTCTCATTCACTAATTGTTCGACGATTTTAATCCCGAGACCAACAATTTCCATCGCCTGTCGGGAGACAAAATATTCAATATTTCGAATTAGTTGTGCCGGGCATGCTGTATTTATGCAAAACCATGCTACCTCACCAGGTAATTTTTGGGTTTCCTGTAAACAAACGGGACACTTTTCCGGGGGAGAAAAAACAATTTCGCTACCATTTCTTGTTTCTACAATCGGTCCGATAATATATGGAATCACATCTCCAGCTCTTTTTACAAGAACTCGGTCACCTATACGAATATCTTTTTCCAAAATATAGTCAAAATTATGAAGAGTTGCCTGCTTAACGATCACCCCTCCAATTTCCACTGGTTCCAAAATAGCATAAGGAGTCAAAACACCTGTTCGACCAACATTTACACCAATGTCATTCATTGTCGTTATTTCTTCTCTGGCAGGAAATTTTAATGCGATTGCACCACGAGGGTCTTTTCCGACAAATCCAAGATCATTCGACAGATTCAAATCGTCTATTTTGATCACAATCCCGTCAATTTCAAAATCGATCCTATCTCTTAGCTGTTCAAATTTCTTGATTTCTACAAGAACATCATCAAAAGAAGAACAATACACAGATAGATTCGATACCGGAAATCCGACGTCTCGCAAGAAATTCAAGAGTTTCCATTGTGAAGAAAAATCATTCGAGTTTGTTGAGACAATTGCATATGCCAATAATCTTAATGGACGCAATGATGTAAGTCGTGGATCTAATTGTCTTAATGAACCGGCAGCTGTATTACGTGGATTCAAATAAGTTTTTTCACCATTATTTAGAAGCCCTTCATTTAATTTCTCAAAATCAGATAAAGAAATATACACTTCTCCTCGAATAACTAATTCCTCGGGAACTCTAAATTGGGAAGGTTTCACTGGTATATTCAAAGGAATGCTTTTAATAGTCCGAATATTGGAGCTGACATCTTCTCCTATTTCACCGTTCCCACGAGTCGCACCCTGAATGAAATGTCCATTTTGGTAATGAAGCACAACTGTCAGCCCATCAATTTTTGGCTCTATAACGTACGATGTTGATGCCACCCGAGCATCCAGTTTGAGAATTCTTTCGCGCCACGAAATCAGGTCGTTTTCGTTAAACGCATTTGCAAGACTTAAGATTGGATTTGGATGGGTTACTTTATCGAATTTGGAAACCGGAACAGCACCTACACGTTGTGTTGGAGACTCTTCGGTGATCCAATCCTGATGATCAGCTTCAATATTTCGAATACGTAAAATAAGTTTATCAAATTCAGAATCACTTATGATTGGTTGATCAAGAACGTGATAATAATAATTGTGCATATTGATTTCATTTACCAATTTCAAATAATCTTCTTTTGACATATTTTCCATTGTCTAAACTCTTTCTTTGAATTAACAATCATTTCATGATGAATATCATGATATTTTCCGCAGGATATTTGATAAAATAATTCTAGTATATCTCTCCTCAACTTCAAACAATATTTTCCGTATATATAAATTAAATCCAAAATATCAGGGAGTCACTATGAAAATAATCAGTTATGTTGCTGCAGCAATTTTAATTGGATTTGGCGTGCTTTTTATATTGAGTGCATTCAGTCCTCAAGGGCAGACCGGAAATCTTCTCGTGGGTCTTGTTTTAGTACTCATTGGATTTGGCATTATTTATTTTGTGACTAAAAAAGCGAAGGAAGCGGCAAAAAATGTCACGAATGTATCTCTAAACATTGATTTACCAGGAAATGTTTCCTTGGAATCGCTTAAATGCAAATCATGTGGAGGAACATTAACTTCTGATTCAATTACTCTGGTAAATGGTGCACCAATGGTTTCATGTCCTTTCTGCAACACAACATATCAAATCACTGAAGAACCAAAATGGTAATTCTGAGGGATGAAAGGTAAACCAAAATGACGCGAAAAATTAAAATTTTTTGTACACTTTTGATTCTTTTAATGCTTGCAGGAAATACGTATCCTGTTTCTGCACAAGATTATTATTTTTCGGTTGAACGCGAATTAGTAGATGTGTTTGTGAATGAAGATGGATCAATATCAA
The DNA here is from genome assembly GCA_964586385.1 of uncultured Anaerolineaceae bacterium. Classification (GTDB taxonomy): domain Bacteria; phylum Chloroflexota; class Anaerolineae; order Anaerolineales; family Anaerolineaceae; genus UBA6170. The sequence goes on along the minus strand of CAZPIM010000018.1, from coordinate 36,171 downwards.
TTGAATATGTTATGGATCTTTATAATCAACCAGGTGGTCATATTATTGATTATGTTGATATCGGAATACCAAACAATAATTATGTCTTAAGTAGTATTACTGCTGATATTGATGGAATTCCGATTACTGATATTGAAAAATCCGATTATGTCGATATTGGCGTTGCAGTCGGATTTGGTCAAAATGCAATTCAGCCTGGGGATAGAGGTACGCTCCATGTTTTTATAGGAACAGTCAATAAAGCGATTTACCCATCAGAGGTAGAAGCTGAAGAAACCTACGCCAGCTTGGAATTTATTCCAAGTTATTTCGGGAGTCAATATATCAGCGGTGATACAGATTTAACTGTTACACTTTATTTGCCCATAGGGTTAAATTCTGATGAACCGCGCTATCATATCCCCAGGTCCTGGCCAGGGAATGATGAGCCTGAGAGTGGTTTTGATAATGCAGGTGGTATTTATTATCGATGGCATTCTCCAAATGCAAATGTTTATAGTGCGTATACATTTGGGGCAAGTTTTCCTTCGAGGATGATTCCAGAATCACAAATTGTTACGGCACCTTCCATTAGCTTCGATTCAGATGCAATTTGTCCTGCAATCATGTGCCTGGGATTTTTTGGATTTTTTGTTCTGACAATTTATTCAGCCACAGTCGGTGCTAAGAAAAGAAAATTAAAATACCTCCCTCCAAAGATCTCACTTGAAGGTCATGGAATCAAGCGTGGTTTAACGGCCATTGAAGCTGCAATCTTGATGGAACAACCGATGGATAAAATTCTAACAATGATACTTTTCTCCACTCTAAAAAAAGCGGCTGCAGAAGTTATTACCAAAGAACCTTTAAAAATTAAAGAAGTGTCACCTGCACCTCCGGGATTGCAGAATTATGAAATTGAATTTTTAGCTGGCATGAACAAAGAAGGAAAAGAAAAGACTTCTCTTTTACAAACTGCAATGATCAACCTTGTTGATTCTGTTTCCAAAAAAATGAAAGGGTTCAGCAGAAAAGAATCAGTAGATTACTACAAAGATATCGTTGAAAAAGCCTGGAACCAGGTTGAAGCAGCGGAGACACCAGAAGTAAAATCACAAAAATATGATGAATACATGGACTGGACCATGCTCGACAAGAAATATGATGACCGCACTAAAGAAACATTTGGTACTGGACCAGTTATTCTTCCAAATTGGTGGTGGCGCTATGATCCGGTCGTTCGCCCGTCGTACACAGGCGGTGGTGTACTGAGTTCACCTGTACAAACAGGGGGATCAGGAAAGACGACCATCAATTTACCAAATTTACCTGGAGCAGATTTTGCTGCATCAATCACGAATGGTGTGCAATCATTTGCTGCAGGGGTAGTGGGAGATGTTTCCGGATTTACAGGTGCGATAACAAACAAAACCAACCCGATACCTAAAACAACCGGTGGTCGATCTGCCGGTGGAGGCAGTCGAGGTGGTGGCGGAAGTTCTTGTGCATGCGCTTGTGCTTGTGCAGGTTGCGCTTGTGCTTGTGCCGGAGGCGGACGTTAATGCAGGATCTCCTTTGGTGGAAACGATTGAAACCTAATGTTAAAAAGGTAATCCCAAAACCCGGAATATATCATTATGTCAATCAGGCTGGCGAGAACAAGAATAGAATCCATCTCCGGATAGAAAAGGATGGGGCTGGCTTATTATTGATAAACGCTGCCAGAGCTTATCACCTCAATCCAAGCGCAACTTCTATGGCGTACTGGTCATTAACTGGCGGGAAAAAAGAGGAAATCATTCAGTCGGTTAAGAATAACTATCAAATCGATAAAAATTTAGCTGAATCAGACACCGTTAACTTTTTAAATACATTTTCAAATATCATTAATCCCGACGATCATTGTCCAATTTGTGAAATGGATTTGGATGTGGATCTTCCATTTAGTAACACACCCAGTGCACCATACCGAATGGATCTTGCCATTACATACCGATGTAATAATGATTGTTCGCATTGTTACAACGCCAGGAGTAGAAAATTTCCGGAGAAGACAACAAACGATTGGTTTAGGATCATTGACAAATTATGGGATCTTGGTATTCCACATATTGTTTTTACAGGTGGTGAGCCTACCTTACGATCGGATCTACCTGATTTAATCGCTTATGCTGAAAAAAAAGGTCAAATCACAGGAATTAACACCAATGGTAGAAAATTATCCGATAAATTCTTTTTACAATCGCTTATTGATTCAGGACTCGATCATATCCAAATCACCCTAGAATCTTCCGATCCAAACGTACACGACTTAATGGTAAATCGGCAGGGAGCATGGGCAGAAACAGTCAACGGGATTCAAAATGCGGTTGATGCGCAAGTTTACATGATGACTAACACAACTATGCTTGCTACCAATGTAACCACAATCCCATCAACTTTAGATTTTTTAGCTGAATTGCGTGTACCTACAGTTGGATTAAATGCCCTCATCTATTCCGGTAAAGGTAAAAACGTAGGAACGGGTCTGGAAGAAAAAGAATTGTCATTTTTATTGGATGTTGCAAAAGAAAAAACGATCAAAAATAATCAAAAATTAATTTGGTACACCCCCACAGAATATTGCAATTTTAATCCAATTACAAATGAATTGGGTGTCAAGGGATGCACTGCCGCTCTATACAACATGTGCGTAGAACCGGATGGTTCCGTACTTCCCTGTCAATCTTACTACCAATCCTTAGGGAATATTTTAACCGAATCATGGGATTCAATTTGGAACCATGATATTTCCAGGCAACTAAGAGAAAGAAAAAATCTACCCGCAAAATGCAATGATTGCGAATTAATTATTGAATGTGGTGGTGGGTGTCCATTGACTCAAATGCAAAATGCGCCTAATTAATAACGTCGGAGGAAATGATGGTTGATCTCGTCAAGAAAATTAAAAATCTGTTTTTTGAAAAAGCTCGTCCTCTAGAGCCGGGCTTTTTTACATACCACACACCAAATGATTCAGATTTTCCATATCGAATGCACCTCAGAATTGAATCGGATGGGACAGGTGTGTTAGTTATTAATGCGAGCACAGTTTTGCATTTAAACTCAACTGCCACAGAATTTGCTTTTCACCTCGTTAACCAAACTCCGAAAAATGACGCCCTTGAATCGATTATTACGAGATACCAAATAACGTATAGTGAAGCAAGGGAAGATTTTGAATCGTTTATTAATCGAATTGAGAAAATCGTCTCCACACCGGATCTTGACCCTGTTACTTACCTGGATTTTGATCGTGAAACACCTTTCAGTCATGACTTATCTGCCCCCTACCGATTAGATTGTGCACTTACCTATAAGCTACACGAAAATTCAGATCAATTACTTGCCCCCACAGATCGGGTAAAAAGAGAATTGTCTACAGACGAATGGAAGGTAATCATAAAAAAAGCTTGGGATTCTGGTATTCCCCATATCATTTTTACTGGAGGGGAACCGACATTACGATCCGACCTGATTGAATTATCTAAGTATTCAGATGAACTAGGACAAGTCACTGGCATCATTTCCGATGGACTCAGATTCCAGGATACTGATTTCTTAAATGATCTTTTGAATGCAGGGATAGACCATATTTTGATTACAATGGATTTACAATCGGAGATCGCATGGGATTCAATTAAAAATGTTATTGATAAGGACGTCCATGTTACTGTTCATATTACGGTAACAAATGAAAACCATGTTAATTTAATATCGTCCATCAAAAAATTGGTGAACTTAGGACTACAAAATATTTCATTATCAACAAGTAATTTGAACCTTGAACCGGAAGTGCGTGAAATTCGGAATAAATGTGCCGAATTAGGATTAAATCTTGTCTGGAATATGCCTGTCCCCTATTCTCAATTCAATCCAATTTCATTGGAAGTCGATCGTGAGGATGATATTATCCAGGGTGCAGGAATTGGATGGTTATACATAGAACCGGATGGAGACGTTTTACCTGCACAAGGGATTAATCAAGTCTCAGGTAACTTCCTTGAAAATTCCTGGGATGAAATATGGGCGAAAGTAAAGCAATTAAAAAGTAAGTAGTGTTTATGAATATCGCCGATTGGCACAAACGCTTTCAAGATCAAGCAAATTGGACATTTGAGGCAAGAAAATTTATTTTATCTGAAATAGACTTACCTAAAAGTCCGAAACAAATCGAGATTGGCAGTGGTACCGGGATCATTCTCGAACAGACAGAATTTCTTACCGGCTCTAAATGCATTGGTCTCGATCTAGACTGGCATAATTTACGATTTAATAAAATTAATCACCCAAATCAAGAAGTGATTATGGCTGATGGAAATTTGATTCCGCTCACTTCCGGAAGTTTTGATTTCGTTTTATGTCATTATCTTGTTTTATGGATTAAGGATCCGGAAATTTTACTCAATGAAATGAAACGAATCACCAAAGAAGGTGGATGGATATGTTGTTTTGCTGAACCGGATTACCAGGGAAGAATCGACTTTCCAATAGAAAATCAACGATTAGGTCAGGAACAGAATCTAGGTCTTTTAGAACAGGGAATCCGTCTCGACACTGGAAGAAAGTTAGCCTATTGGATGGAAAAAATAGGACTTTCTAATATCCATTGGGGCATCATCGGGTCTCATCAATCATTAAGCCTCTCAATGGAAAATAAATCAAAAGAATGGGTTATCACAAAGAATGATTTGAGTTTCAAGTTTCCACCTGAGAAAGTTGGTTTTGAAGAACGGCAATACCTGATCAACAATTTGGAAAAATCAGCTATTTCATTTATTCCTACATTTTATGCCTATGCGCAAATCTTAGTCCCCTGATTTATTAGCTCTTTTTTATAAGGGTTGTCAAATCAAATAAGGTTGACTATAATTACATCCATCATTCGGGGCATGGCGCAGTCCGGCTAGCGTGCTTGCATGGGGTGCAAGAGGCCCTGGGTTCAAATCCCAGTGCCCCGACTGAAAAAAGCCACATAGTGGCTTTTTTTATCGACCTGATTTTATATTCGGATAATATTTGTCCTTTTTTGGTATAATTAAAAGATGTTATCAAAACTACACTCAAGACGTGATTTCTTAAAGTACGCAATGTTTGCGACTTCGGCACTATTTACGCAAGCATATAAACCTTATTTTGGAAATGAAGACGAACAATTCACCAACAATTTGGTTAGAGTTTGCTCTGATACGTTGAGTGTTTATTCTGAGCCATCCGATAAAAGTAAGATCCTTTACCAACGCACACGCGATGAGATCATAAATATCTATGATGAAGTCATTTCTGAAGAAGGTCCTTCTTATAACCCACTTTGGTACCGAATATGGGGAGGATATATTCATAGTGCCTATTTACAAAGAGTTCAAATTCGATACAACCCGATAGAGTTTATTATCCCTGAGATTGGATTGTTGGCTGAAGTAACTGTTCCATTGACCCAAACCATGCGAAAAATCGGAGATGTTCGTTGGGATCCGGTATATCGTCTTTATTATGAAACAGTTCATTGGATTACTGGTCTTGAAAAAGGACCAGATGATCAATATTGGTACAAATTAAAAGATGAATTATTAGAAATTGAGTATCATGTTCCGGCAGAACACTTACGTATTATTCGTCCGGAAGAACTTGCGCCAATTTCACCAGATATTCCAAATCATAAAAAAAGGCTGGAAGTCTCTATTGCAAATCAAAGAGTTCAAGCATTTGAATTTGATAAACTGGTATTTGAGACTTTCATTTCATCCGGAGTACCAAATAGAAATCCGGATCCGAAAGGGATCCCAACGGATACTCCAAAAGGAAAATTTAATATCCAATCAAAAATGCCTTCCAAGCACATGGGTAATGGACAATTAACTTCTGATGTTTTCGCATACGAACTTCCAGGTGTTCCATGGACATGTTTTTTTGAACCTGTTACTGGAGTAGCATTTCATGGCACTTATTGGCATCGAAATTTCGGTCTTCAGATGAGCCGCGGGTGTGTGAATATGAAAACAGAGGAAGCAAAGTGGCTTTTTAGATGGGCAACTCCTCCCTCCGATGCTGAAACAGTCGAAAAACGAGGTTTCGGGACCGAAGTTATTGTCACCTGATTTGATTTTAAAAAATTAATTAACAAATTTTTGAAAGACTAGATTACTCACCATAATTTTTTCTTTTGGAATTGTGATTTCTTGATCGCTGCTTATCTTAAGCAGTTCATTTTCCAGCAAGTATTCGATTTCGTTAGAAAAAACATCAAGAGGTGATTTATTAAATCTCTCTACAAATTGCGGAATAGATACCCCCTCATCTATTAAACGTAATCCAACCATCATTGTCTCCTGCATTTCTGTAAATTCATCAATTACTGTCAAATTTTCGATTGCAGGACTAAATTGATTAATAATATTTTGATTTTGTCGCAATGATTTAATGTATTGTGGAATTGTTTTAAGATTTTCTGTTCTATATTTATTTATTAAGCCATGTGCACCCGCACCAATTCCGATATAAGGTTGGTTTCTCCAATATTGCAAATTATGCAAACATCGATAATCCTTATTGATATCTTTTTTTGCAAAATTTGAAATTTCATAACCGTAAAAACCTTTCGATCCAAGCATTTCAACAGCCAACTCATACATACTGGCTGCCAAATCATCATCAGGTGAATTTACTTTTCCATCTTTAATCCAAGTCCAAAGAGGTGTATTTTCTTCAACCCCTAAGGCATATAAGGAAAGGTGTTGTGGCTGCAATGTAAGTATAGTATTGAGGGTTTGTTCCCATTCATTTAGAGTTTGATCCGGTAATCCATAAATCAAATCAATATTAATATTCTCAAACCTTGCTTTACGGGCAAAATTTACTGCCTGAATGGACCCATCATGATCATGGATTCTGCCCATTAAATCTAAATATTTCTTCTGGTCAGATTGAACGCCAAAACTAATTCTATTAAAGCCAACTTTTCTTAGGTCATTCAGATAATTTAAATCCACTGTACCGGGGTTTGCTTCCAGGCTTATTTCCTGTGTTTCTAAACAATTAAAAGTTTTAAATACCAGGTTTAAAATATTTTCAAATTGATCATTTTTCAGTAATGACGGTGTTCCACCACCAAAAAATATTGTTCTTATTGGAGTGTTTTCACCAAGCGCATCACCATAAATTTTTATTTCGTTTAGGATTGCGTCTACATAATTAGGTATTAGATGGTTAATTCCTGCATATGTGTTAAAATCGCAATAAGAACAACGCTTTTCACAAAATGGAATATGGATATAGATACTTGTCGGTTCATTCATCATTACAGGATAACATAAACAAATAATTCTTTACAAAAATATTTTTCATATTTACCAATTATTCATTATGTTATAATCCGCAGCCGGGATATCATACCTTGTGAACACAAAATAAGGAATAATTATGACGATCGATAAAAAATCAACAAAAAATAATGCATGCCCAGTTTGTGGGTCGCGTTTAAATGCAAATGCTACAAGATGTTTAGTTTGTGGAACCAATTTGCAAAATCCTGGTGAAAAAGAATCTGCGAAACTGGATATCCAAAGTCCAAAAATGCCATCCGTTACGCTAAATCTGCCTTTAGCAATTGGCTTAATCATCATTTTACTGGGTATTGGCGCAGGCGTGGTTTACGCTTTTCTAAATCAAACCGGGATGGTGGTAGAACCTACTGCAACGCTTACCTCTTCACCAACAACAACAGTGACAGTGACACCAACAGTGACGTTAACGCCGACAATTCAGCCGACGAATACTCCTTTACCGGATATTGAATATCAAGTACAAGCTAATGATGATTGTCTGTCAATCGCTTTTCTGTTCAATGTAACTGTGAATAGCATTATTTCAAAGAATAATTTGTCGGCGACGTGTAATAATTTAATCGTCGGTAGTACTCTGCTGATTCCTCAACCAACGCCAACTGCTTCACCACAACCGACAGCGACATTAAGCGAAGTGGATGCAACAGAAGCTGCTTGTACGAAAGTAGACTATGTTGTGGCTTCAGGCGATACGTTGAGTTCGATAGCAAGTAGTTACAACGTTTCTATTAACTCCATAAAAGAATGGAATGGGATCACTTCCGATGTCGTTTTTGAGGGGCAGAGCATTTCTATTCCATTATGTGAACGTCTACCAACGGCAGGACCAACACCAACGCCAACATTACCTCCGCCTTATCAAGCTCCTAATTTATTGCTTCCAGTTGATGGAGCACCCTTTACTACAGCAAATGACACGATATCTTTACAATGGGCTTCCGTTGGCACTTTAAGAGAAAATGAAGCTTACGCTGTGACAGTTGAAGATGTAACAGAAGGTGAAGGTCGTAAGATTGTGCAATACGTGACTGATACCAAATACATTGTACCCACATCATTCCGCCCAAATGACTCGATTCCACATATCATTCGCTGGACAGTGGTTGCCGTTCGCCAAACCAGGACTGGTACAGATGGTCAACCTGTATATGAGCCTGCCGGGTCAGTCAGTACACCAAGAACATTTATTTGGTGGTCAAATGTTAGTGTAACTCCTACACCATAAATTTCAAATAAAAAAAAAGGTGAGCTTGACTTGCTCACCTTTTTTGATTCTTATTGTGTTTCTAAATACCTGGTTGCTTCTATCGCGGCGGCGGCACCCATTCCGGCTGATGTTACCACTTGTTTGAAGTGAGAATCCATTACTTCTCCAGCCGCAAAAACACCCGGCAAATTAGTTTTCACATAATCGATTGTATTTATAAATCCATTTTGATCCATATCGATGTAAGGTTTAAAGAGTTCGGTATTAGGGGTATGGCCAATAAAAACAAAAACGCCATCCGTCTCAAATTGTGTTGTTTCACTTGTTTGAACATTTTCCAGTAATACATGTTTTACTGCTTGATCCCCATTAACTTCTTTTACAACTGTATTCCAAATATATGAAATTTTTGGATTATTATTTGCTCTTGTCTGAAGAATCTTTCCAGCTCGTAACTGGTCTCTGCGATGAATAATAGTCACTGACTTTGCAAACCTTGTAAGAAAAATGCTCTCTTCCAGCGCACTATCACCACCACCAACTACGACAATATTTTTATCTTTAAAAAACCAACCATCGCATGTTCCACAATAAGAAACCCCTTTTCCTGTTAATTCTTTTTCGCCTTTTACATTTAATAAATTCGGATTAGCGCCTGTGCTGATAATGATTGATTTTGCAAAATATTCTTGCGAATAGGTTTTTACTTTGTAAGGATTTTGAGAAAAATCAACTTCCATAACCGTATCGTATTCAAACCTTGCACCAAATC
>CAZPIM010000018.1:8726-26731 GCA_964586385.1 uncultured Anaerolineaceae bacterium | reverse complement strand
TTTTTTTGAGGTTTCCAAGTTTAATTTCCATTGTTAACTCCTGCAATTTTTATTCATATTATTGATGCATTAAAAACAATAAAGTTACAATTTTGTCTCAACAGCTGCATCTGTAATTTCCAGTGCTCTATCGATAACATCAAATCCCTCTAATAATTGATCAGGGCTGATAATTAATGGCGGAACAATTAAGAGTGTATGCCAATGTGTATAAACAAAAACGCCATGATCCAAAATAAATTTTTTAAAATCTGTCATTACTTTGCTGGAACCATCGTATGGAGCTAATGGTTCTTTCGTATCACGATTTTTTACTAATTCGATTGCACCAAATAGTCCGATTGAACGAACTTCACCTATAGAAGGGTGTTTTGTTTTTAAATCTTGCAGAAGACTTGATAACAATTTTCCGGTCACTTTCGCTTTCTCTACGATATGATCCTGTTTCATAACTTTTATAACTGCGTAGGCAGCGGCAAGTGATACAGAATGACCATTGTAGGTAAGCCCGCCTTGAAATGGTTTTTCATTAAAGGACTGAGCGATTTCCTTTTTCATCGCTACTGCACCTAAAGGTGAGTAACCGGAAGTAAGACCTTTTGCCATCGTGACAATGTCCGGAACAACATTCCAATGGTCAAATGCAAACCATTCGCCTGTTCTTCCAAATCCACTCATCACTTCATCACAAATCATCATAATTCCATATTTGTCACACAGCTTTCGAACCCCTTCAAGGTAACCGGCAGGAGGAATGATTACGCCATTCGTACCTGAGATTGTTTCAAGAATGATTGCAGCAATTGTGTATGCTCCTTCGAACATAATGATTTCTTCCAGGTTATTTAAATAATCATCAGAAAATTGCTGATCACTGATTTCCGGGTTGTGCTTATGAAATGTCGAACGATATCGATAGGGATCCAGCAAATGAACTACCCCCGGCATTACAGATGGTTCCCAAGCCAGCCTTCGGGGATCACCTGTCAACGCTAATGCCCCATACGTTGCACCATGGTAAGAGCGATATCGGGCAAGTATTTTAAATTTCCCGGTATGGGCTCTCGCTAATTTAATGGCATTTTCATTCGCGTCTGCTCCACCCATCGTGTACAAAAAATGGTCCAATGGTTCTGGTAAAATAGTTTTTAACATTTTTCCAAGCAAAGCACGTGAACGTGATGCCATTTGAGGACCGGAAAACGGCATATCATATGCTTGTTTAACCATCGCATTTATCACACGCTCATCTTCATGACCAATATTTACACACATGACTAGTGAATTAAAATCGAGATACTTTTTTCCTTGAATATCCCAAAAATATACTCCTTTAGCATGATCAATCGTAATTGGTGACACATGCGCTTGAGCAGACCAAGTCCAAAAATTTGTCTGCATACACAAATTATAGATATCTTCCGGACTTAAATCCTCAAAAGAATCATCAAATTCATTTGTGTTTTCCATAAACCACCTTATCCTGACAATTATTTTCTATTGATTATCTTAACATATCTTGATAGTATAACGATCATAATTCATACCATTTTTTTACAACAAAAATCACAATTATTATGAGATAAAAGCGATGATTGGTAGTAATAATTTCAATTCTCTCCATCCAAGAGCAATAAAAGGCATTCTCTTATTTAATCAAAAAGAATATTTTGAAGCACATGAAGAATTAGAAATCGCCTGGCGTGATGAAAAAAATAAAGTACGGGAACTTTATCAAGGAATTCTTCAAGTCGGTGTTGCATATTATCATATTCAAAGAAGAAATTTCGCCGGTGGAAAAATCATGATTGAACGGTCAGCAAAATGGCTTACTCCTTTTCCGGATATAATATTTGACTTGAATATCCGGAAATTAAAATTTGATTCGGATCTGGTTTATAAGACTTTATTGCAATTAGGACCTGAGAATATTGCAAATTTCAACCCAATTCTTTTCACACAGATCGAAATTCATCATGAAGACAAATAATTTCATTTCAGCAACAGATTAAAATTGCCCTGACTGGCGATCCTTCGACATCCATAATCTTTAATGGCAGACAAACAAGCTCGTAATTCCCTTTTTTAACATCAATCAGGTTTAATCCTTCCAAAATGACCACACCTGCTTTCAATAATGTTTTGTGAACGAGGTCAGGATCTTCAAATGGCGCGATTGAAAGGTAATCAATCCCAATTAATGTAACTCCCCGATCTACCAAAAAATATGCGGCATCCAATGATAATGCACAAAATTCAGAATTAAACGTTGTATCTTGCCATAATCGCAAAGAGGAATTTCGAGTCTTCATTAATATTCGCTTCGGCCAATCCACAATATCTAAAGACTGTAGATCCCTGCTCGTAATTAAATGAACATCATCATTGAAGTGAATGACCGTTACCTCACCTATTAGTAAATCCAGACTGATTTTCTCAATTGATGCCATATTTTCGAAAAAATGCAAGGGAGCATCCAAATGGGTACCAGTATGAACACTTATATTTATGCGACTGACATTGGCACTGTCTCCATTTTTTATACTCATTTCTGTTGAAATTTCTATTGGAGGATCTCCTGGCCAAATTGGAAGAAGTTTAGAAATTGGCAAACTGATATCAATAATTTTTTTGTCCATTTTTTTCCCTATTCTAAGGGGTGTAATTAAAAAACTCAAAAGCATCCTGTAATAAATCCAATCGATCAGATTGAGTCATTGGATGAGGTTGGGAATAATCTTCAAGCATGGCTGTCAATAATTGTGTACCGAGATATCTGCCATCATAAAAAATATGCCGATCCAGAAATTCACGTCTGGTACCAATTACAGGTATATCCATTTGGTCAAAGAACAAATTTCCCAACCCATAATGAATAAACCCGCCGCGATAAACTTCCATTGACATTGGCAAGTGCGACTGACTTCCGCTGACAATAACTGCCCCTGAATCGACGAGTTGGTAGGAATGTTTTTTTTGATAAGGCATTGCATCAAATTGAAAAGATTCCCAATATTGATAGGTTACAATTGGCAAATATCCTTCACTGACAAGTTCCCTGACAAGTTGTGACATCCGGTCAAAATCACAACGTAAAACTCCAGGCCGGTATTCCTGCAACCAAACAAAAGTTGGTCCAGCTTCATTGCATCCAATAAAAGCAATTTTATTTCCGTTATGCTCAAACAACGCAGGTTTTTCAGCATCCGTTTGAGTTTTTCCTGCTGCATAAAAGGAAATTCCTTTATCAGTTAAGATTTGAATTGTTTCCAACAAAGGCTCAACACCTTTATCTACAAGGTGATTTCCAGTCAATTCCACCACTTCTACACCCAAATATGTCAATAGGTCCACATATTCAGGTCTGCTACAAAAAAACGTATCTTTTTGGCCTGGATCGGCAAATGGGCAATCTTCCCAAAAAGAGGATTCGTTTGAAATGTGTGAAATATCCGCTTCATCAAACCATTCTTTGATGAATTCTCCCGGGTAAGAATTTCCATATTTCTCCATTTTCGCTCCGGTTGCCCGTACCAGTGCAGTCGTACCAGTAAGTAAAACAGATGTGAACTTGTTGGGGTCTCTATTTGTGAATTTTTCAACCGGGTTCTTAATAAATATTTCCAGGTTGGTTTTATCCTCACAAGTAACACCAATCGGTATAGTTAAGTAATAAGTACTTGCATTAAAATCCTGATCGTAAGGAGAATTGCCATCGATTGAAAAAACTTTGAGAGCAGGTGATAATTTTTCAAAAGGAACAAAAGATAAATAATCCGGATTTTGAAATAAAAATTCTGAAATTTCTTCGTTGTTCTTAAGGATTATTGCCTGGCTCGGAATCGAAAATAAATGTTTCAGATATTCAGTCGTGTTTGAAGAAAAAATAATCTTTTTTCCAAACATATTTTCAGGTATATCTCCGTTAACCATTTTCTGGATGGAGTCTTTTTCATAATCATCCTCTATGGATGCAAAAGTGCCAACCAATGAAAAAATCTTTTCTCCTAAAACCTTTTCCGGATGATCTGTAGTGATTTGGCAATCCGAATTCCCGAGAGAATTTACTATTTCAACATTAGGTGGCATTTTAAGTCCAATTTCAGCCTGAATGAAATCGGGAATAAAAAGTTGGACAGGTTGTAAACTAATAATTTTTTCAGATTCAGGTGTAAATGGTGTTGCGGTTGTTGTTGAGTTTATCGAAATCTCTATTTTTGTTGGTGAATATGTGGGAATATTTCCGGGTAATGAATTTGAACAGCTATAAAGGATTGACGAAATTAAAATAAATGAAATAAGATAACGAATTTTCATCTGTTCTCTTCGAGTATATAAAATGAAAACTCATACATCTTTTTTAAAAAATTACTGGATTCTTCATCTGTCATTAAACGCGGTTGACCATAATTCTCATTAATGATCGGAATTATTTCTGAATTAATGTACTTCCCTTTATAAAAATAATGAATATCTACTGATGATTTCCGCAACCAATTATCCATTTGATCAAAAAATAAATTTCCCAAACCATAATGAATAAAAGAATTTTTTACAAAATCAATTCCTTGTGGGAAATGCGCCTGACTCCCACTTACAATAACTGCACCTGCTTCCGCAAGTGAATAAAAATCAGTTCGAACTTGTTTTAAGGGTGTAAAATCTTCGATTTCAAAATGTTGAACCGTGACAATAGGAAGAAAACCATTATCCTTATATTGTTGAATTTCTTTTTTAAGGGTATCCATATCACATTTTAATGACCCAGGTCTGGATTCAGTAGCCCAATTATTATCAGGTCCTGCCATATTGCAACCCAGAAAGACCAGATTGTTCCCATTTATTGATTTAGTAAATGGTTTTGATGCTTCATTAAAATCCATTCCACCGCCATAGTAAGAAACATCATTAGACCTATAGATTTTCAAAGTCTCGTTCATTGCATCAGGGCCCCAGTCTAATAGATGATTCCCGGTTAGCTCGACGATATCGACACCAATATCCTTTAGAATCTGAATATATTTTGGATCGCTGCAAAACCGCATTTCCTTTCGAAGGGGAATAGCTGGCGGACATTTCGTATAAAAAGGCACTTCGTTTGAGATATGAGTAACATCAGCACTTGAAAGAATTTCTGATAAATTTATTATTGGAAAACTTAATCCATTTTCTTCAATTTTCAATGCAATATTTCGGACAAATGCTGACGTTCCAGTTAAGATCACAGATGTGATTAATTCCTTTTCGAAATTATCAATTCCAATAAATGTATTTGGATTTTTATCTACCAACAAATCCGGATTCGAAGTGACTTCAAGGTGATAAACCAGCGGGTACTTTTCAATCTCAAAATCAGTATGCAAAGGATAATTATCATCAATTTGGATCACTTTCCAAAAAGGTTCGATATCATCAAACGAATTGATTCTCCAGCAAAAATCCGGTTCACAATCGGTCGGCAAATCTTTTGAAACAATAAATCGATTCAAGTCCAGATCAATATAAAGTACCTGTATGTAATTAAAATCTTCCGGTTTTATCCATATTCTGGCTTTGGGTTCAATTTCAGCATCCATTATCAAATTGCTAAGGTCTGATTTTGTTATATCAGTTCTTAATTGGGTATAAGGGACACTTAAAACAAAGAGTTTTTGAAAAATAATAGGTTGATGCATTTCATTTTCATGTGAATTCTCAATCCAAAAGTTAGCTTCATCCCGATTATTCACGATTTCAAATCTATTGTTGTTTTTAATTTCATTGATATCTTCCAATAATAATTCATCATTGATCCAAATTTTTATGAAGTTTTCACTTGCATTCGAACGTGGTGTTTTCGATAAAATACTGGTTTTTTCCTGGAGAAGCATTGTTGGGATTACTGTTTTAGAAATGATTTGATTTGGATTAACTGAAATTGTCGATTGGTTTAAAGAGTAAGAGCATGCAAGGAGCAATAAACTGAAAGAAAATACTAAAAATCGATTAATTAATAAACTGTACCGTTTGCTCATGCCAATCCTTCTTCTTTCAAATTATACATGGTTGTTTTGTTCCGGGATAACCTCGAACTTGATAGTTCCTGATAGCTTGTCTATGTATAATTTGACCAGACAAACTACCGGAAAGGAATTCTTAATGCGAGAAGTTGCAGTAATTGGGATCGGTCAAACAAAAGTAGATGAACATTGGAACAAATCGTTAAAAGAATTAGCAGGAGAGGCTGTTTTATCGGCTGTACATGACGCCGGGTTAAACCAGGTAGATTCATTATTTGTGGGAAATATGATGTCCGCATCCGCGAATAATCAACAACAATTAGGTGCGTATATAGCGGATTGGGTTGGGTTACGGTATGCAGAATCATTCAAACTCGAATCTGCCTGTGGTTCCGGTTCGGCTGCCTTTCGCGCCGCATTATTAGCGATTTCATCCGGAGCAATCGACTCAGCAATTGCAGTAGGTGTTGAAAAAATGACTGATTCACCTGGTGGTGAGATTACTTCTCAATTGGCAACAGCAGCTGATTCAGATTGGGAATTGGAGCAAGGAGTATCTTTTGTCGCTTTGAATGCTTTAATCATGAAGCGTTATCTTTACGAATATGGATGGACTAAAAGTGATTTTGCACCTTTTTCGATTAATGCTCATGCCAATGCGGTTCACAATCCTTTTGCTCGTTTTCGGAAAGAAATTACTGAAAAACAATATATTGAAGCTGGAATGGTAGCTGATCCGATAAATTTAATGGACGCTTCTGCCATAGGTGACGGAGCTGCAGCTGTTGTTCTGGTTCCCGTTGAGAGATTAATCAACAATAATTCTTTTCCAATTATAAAAATTATTGGATCAGCGGCAGCAACCGACTCAATTGCCATTCATGATCGTAAAGATCCATTATGGTTGAAAGCAGCAGAAATCTCCAGTAAAAAAGCATATTCTCAAGCAGGTTTATCACCTGAGGATATCGATTTATTCGAACTTCATGATGCGTTTTCAATTATGGCTGCTCTTTCATTGGAAGCGAGTGGATTTGCAGAACGTGGAAAAGGACCTTCACTCGGGTTATCAGGTGATATAAAGCCAACCGGAAAAATTCCGATTGCAACAAGAGGTGGATTAAAAGCAAGAGGTCATCCAGTCGGAGCAACAGGGATGTACCAAATTGTGGAAGTAATCCAACAACTACGATGGACAGCAGAAGGAACCCAGGTTGAAGGAGCAAAAATTGGGATGGCACAAAATATTGGGGGTAGTGGTTCCAATATTTTGACTCACATACTTCAACGAACAAATTAATTTCTTTATTAATCAACAAAAACTGCTCTCCAAGACTTGATATTCAGGCAGAAGGAAGGCAGTTTTGTTTAAATCTATCAAATATCAAAAAGAATTCCTGGAAGTCGCTATAATTTAATCATAATCCGATCAGGAGGATAATAATGACTGAATTTCGCTTTGAATTTCACATATCAAGACTATCCAGAGAGAAATATAAATTCGATGAAAGTATTTTTCAAATCGACGGAAATGCAATAATAGGTAGTTTTCATGCGGCAAGATTATTATCCTTAAAAATTAATGAGACTCGGGATTTACTAAATTATCCGGAAAAAGCAGCAAAATCCAGTGAAGTGTACGCAATTGGATTAATGGATGAATTCTTTCATTTTATTTTTAAACAATATCGCTCGAGATTTTCATTCAATATTCTGGATAAAGCGTTAAACCAAATTTCTCAAGATTTATCGACCGAAGAAGTAGAAAATGTCATAACCCTGTTTTTGTCAGAATTTCCCCCTGTTGCAGTTCATAAAAAGGAAATTAGTTTAAAGGATTATTTTCTGGAATTAAAAAATAACAATCTGGTTCCGGATTTATTAGAGGAAATCACGCTTCTTTGGATTGAAAATCAGAATCCAGCACTTGAAAATTATTCCGAACTCTTTTCTGACAAAATTTTATCTGCCAACAGTTCTTATAAAAAATTTGTTGAATCTCTATATAAGTATTTTTCGAATCAACCGTCGGTGGGACCAGCGAACGAAAATATTATTGATCTATTATTAGCGCCATCCAGGGCAGTTCCAAATTCGATACTTGGCCAGTTGGAGTTTATAAAAAATCGTTGGGGAACACTTCTGGGAGATTTAATTTATAAATTATTGGGAGGGTTAGACTTTTTAAGTGAAGAAACAAAAGCAATATTCTTTGGCCCAGGACCTGCGCTAATTCCAAAATATGATCAAACCTGGGATCAGGATCATGAAAAATTCAGCCCGGATAAGGATTGGATGCCTAGTTTGGTATTGATTGCAAAAAATGCCTTTGTCTGGTTAGACCAATTAAGCAAAAAATACAATCGGGCTATTAATCGTTTGGATCTGATTCCGGACGAAGAGCTATCTTTATTAAAATCGAGAGGTTTTACTGGATTGTGGTTGATTGGTCTTTGGGAAAGAAGTATTGCTTCGGAAACCATAAAAAAACTTTGTGGAAATCCTGAAGCATTGGCATCGGCATATTCATTATCAAATTACCAAATTGCCAATGAATTGGGAGGAGAGCTGGCGTATTCGAATCTTAAAGATCGTGCCTGGCAATGGGGAATACGACTCGCATCGGATATGGTTCCAAATCATATGGGCATCGATTCTCATTGGGTTTACGATCATCCGGATTGGTTTGTTAATTTAGAATCCAGTCCATTTCCGGCTTATACATTTAACGGACCCAATCTTTCACAAAGCCCGGGTGTTGAAATAAAGATTGAAGATCATTATTTTGATCGGACGGATGCTGCTGTAGTTTTTAAATACACAAATTATGAAAAAGGTATAACAAAATTTATTTATCATGGCAATGATGGAACTACAATGCCATGGAATGATACTGCCCAACTTAATTACCTGCTTCCAGAAGTAAGAGAAGCTGTATACCAGACAATTTTATCTGTCGCAAAAAGGTTCCCTATCATCAGGTTTGATGCCGCTATGACTTTAGCAAAAAAACATTACCAGAGACTTTGGTTTCCCGAACCTGGGACTGGAGGAGCAATTCCATCCAGAGCTGAACATGGTTTAACCAAAGAACAATTCGACAAAATCTTGCCAAATGAATTTTGGCGAGAAGTAGTTGATCGTTTATCAACAGATGCTCCTGATACTCTACTCCTGGCCGAAGCTTTCTGGCTGATGGAATCATATTTCGTCAGGACACTCGGAATGCATCGTGTTTACAATTCAGCATTTATGAATATGTTGAGAAATGAAGACAATGCGAATTACAGAAAACTCATCAAAAATACGCTTGAATTCGACCCGCAAATTCTAAAACGATTTGTTAATTTTATGAACAATCCGGATGAAAAAACAGCTGTAGAACAATTTGGGAAAGGCGATAAGTATTTCGGGATATGTACAATAATGGCAACTTTACCCGGATTACCAATGTTTGGTCATGGCCAGGTGGAGGGTTATGCTGAAAAGTACGGGATGGAATTTAAGAAAGCTTATTGGGATGAAAAGGATGACGATTATTTGATTAAACGTCACGAGGAACAATTATTTCCCATACTCCATCGCCGGAAGACATTTTCTGAAGTCGATAATTTTCATTTTTATGATTTTTATAATCCAGATAATGGTGTAAATGAAGATGTTTTTGCATATTCTAATTTATCTGATGGAAACGCATCATTGGTTATTTACCACAACAAATATGCAGAAACTCAAGGTTGGATCAATTTTTCAGATTCCAATAATACGGAATATTCTGGTGGTAATTCGGATGCAAATGTAAGCATCTTTGTTGCTTTGCAATTAAACCCTCAACATGATTTCGTCATATTTAAAGATTTATCAAGCAATTTGGAATTTATTCGTTCCATACCTGAGATGAAATCCAGTGGAATATTTTTAAATTTACATGCTTATCAATCCCGCGTATTTGTGGATTTTCATGGGGTAAATGATGATCAATGGGGTTCCTATCGCCAAATTTATTCATTCTTAAATGGTCATGGAGTACCAAATATTGAAGAAGCATTAAAAGAATTGTTGCTTCAACCAGTTCAACAGCCTATAAAAGAAATCTTAAACCGGGGCTTTTTTGATTATTTGCAACAAAACAAAGGAGAAGAAAAGATTGCATTGCCAGATTCCAACGTAATTCTTGAAACAAAAAGAAAATTGGAGAATCTAGCGGATGGGATTTTAACATTTACAGGAAATCTTGAGAACCGGGAAGAAATGGTGAAAGAAATATGTCAGGTATTGGAATTTGTTATGTTATTTCCTGATGTTGAAAGTCGTTTTCCAAATCCAAATAGTAAAATGTATTTAAGAGCAATCGAAGATCTTCAATCACGAATAAATGTTGACCCAAGTTTTTGGATTGTTATTTTGAGTTATACGTTTTTACACAGGATAGGTGGTTTTTCATCTCCAAATTCTATTGGTTTTCAATCACAAAGTTGGTATAGCGAATGGCGGCTGGGAAAAATCCTACAGGAATTAATTAGTCAATATCAATTGAGCGCCCAAGAAGAAAATGATATTACTAACAAAATCTACACTTTGATTGGATTAAAAGATTGGTATAAAGAAATAAAGAAAGATGGGTTCCTGCCTTCGGTTAAAAAGCTGATGAGCAAACCGGAGATTCAACAATATTTACTGATAAACCGGTATCAAGGCGTGCTATGGTTCAATCGAGAAAGATTTGAAGCATTAAACTTTTGGTTATTCGTGATAAATATTGTTGAGAATGGTTCAGATTCGAAAATTAGTGCTACTACATTTATTGAAGATTTCCTTCGGATGAACAAGAACTTCTTAAAATTAGAAAATGCTGTAAAGTTATCGGAATTTAATGTCGAAAAACTTTTTCTAGTTTTAGAAAAAGATAATTTGGGCACAATAAATTAATAATCAAATTTAATAATTAATTCAACAATACAAAGAATTGATTGGTTAAATTGAATTTGATACAGTGAATGTAAATTTTCTGTATATTTTCGTATTGGAGGAACAATGATTCATAAAGTAAGAGAGTGGATGAGTAACCCGGTTATTATTGTTGATAAAGACAGTTCAGTATCCTATGCCTTGACTTTAATGCGCAGAAGAAATATCCACAGTCTGGTAGTTCAAATTGATCCAATGGCTAAAGAATATGGAATCATAACAACTACAGATATTCGCGACAAGATTATTGCGCATGAGAAGAATCCTTCCGAAACGGCAATTGGTGACATTATGACCAAAAACATCATAACCGCCAATCCGGATTGGAATTTAAAAGAGTGCTCAATTATTATGCAAGCCAACAATATCAACCATTTACCAGTTTTGGATGAAAATCGAAATCTAATCGGTTTAATTTCAGCAACAGATCTATTCATCGCAGCGGAAGAAATAGGTTGGGAAACCGGATAAAGATTATTTGACAAATAATAAGTATCCTGTTTTTGACGGCAACGATAAATTAAGGATACTTTGTTTGGGATCAAGAGAGAAACTCTCTTCACCTAAAAGATTGTTAACGATCATGTGATTAGAAATAATTAATGGAGAAATATTCAGGTCAAACGAAGTAAATTTTGAAGATCGATTGATAACTATAATAAATTGTTGGCCATAATTTACCCTTACATATGAGAAAATATCATTTTTATTTGAATTCGAAATCTGATAAAACTCTCCCGTACTTAAAGCAGGAAATATTTTTCTGTACTGAATTAATTTCTTGATCCAATGAAAAATTTCCAAGTTTTGAGTCTGAGAATCCCAAGGAAAAGTTTTTCTACATTCAGGATCTTTTCCACCAGAAATCCCTACTTCATCCCCATAATAGATTACTGGAGCACCGGGAAGCGTTAAAAGAATCAAATATGCTAATTTAACGAGTTGGTAATCATTGTTTAGCAGTGTGAAAATTCTTTCTGTGTCATGCGATCCAAGAAGATTGAACATTCCGGAGATTTTTTCACCAGCATAAAGTTTCAAAAGATCCAGGATTTTTAAATTCATAATTTCTGCATTATTCTTACCTGTTAGGAATTTTAATAAATATTCTCTTAGAGGGTAATTCATGATGCCATCAAAATGATTTTCATCTACCCATTTTGCAGATGGCTCCCAAATCTCGCCGACAAGATAAGCATTTGGATTGATACTTTTTACCTCATTTCGAAATTGATTCCAAAATGAATCATCCTCAATTTCATTGGGAACATCTAATCTCCAACCATCAGCACCCTGCTCGATCCAATATCTAGCAACGGACAAGATGTAGTCTCTGACCGGTTTGTGTGTTGTATTTAATTTAGGAAGACTTTTAAAACCCCACCACGCTGCAAAATCCCTGGCTTTTCCAGCACTATAAGCATCTACAGGGTAATGGGAAATATAATACCAATTTTGATATGGCGAATCTTCACCATTTTCCAAAATATCATTAAATGCAAAAAAACCTCTGGCAGTATGGTTAAATACACCGTCAAGAATAACTTTGACGCCATTTTTATGTGCAATATCGATTAATTGTCGAAATGTTTCCAGATCACCTAATTTATTGTCAATTTGAAAATAATCAATCGTGTCATATCTGTGCGTTGAAGAAGAAAGAAATATTGGGTTAAGATAAATCGCATTGATTCCAAGATCAAGTAAATAACCAAATTTTTTTATAATTCCTGCTAAATCTCCCCCTTGAAATCCCCGAATCGTAGGTTCTGAATTCCAACTTTTAACATTTTCCGGATCGTTTGATAAATCTCCATTATAGAAACGATCAGGAAAAATCTGATAGAAAACTGCATCTTTTACCCAATCTGGAACCATAATTAGCCCCCTACTGTTTTATTTGATTTAGAAGATAATCAGGTTTAAATTGATAAACAGATCTTTGAATACGACCCTCAGTCAAACCCATTAATACATGATTATAAAAATCATTTATTGGGGTTTTAATATTATTTTTTTGACCAAATCTGGAAACTGCCCCATTTAAATAAGACACTTCGGATTTACCCCTACCATTTTCTAAATCCAGAAAAAATGAAGGCATTTTTTCCCCTCTACCTTTTATGATAAAGTTGTTTAATATTTTTTGACTGATAAAAGGTGGAAGATTTTTTACAATCCAGGCAAATGCTTTTACAGGTGTACCTGGTAAGTTCACAATATGAAAATCATATGATTTCATGACACGTAAAGTTTCCCGAAATTGTTCGATTTCTAATTTAAACAAATCCAAATTGACCAGAGTTTCAGAAGGTGGCATTCCAAGAATTGCAGATAATGCGTTCGAAGTAAGGTTAGTCAATAATTTTGACCACTTCATATCATTCGGATTTTCATAGAGCTGAGCATTAAGGCCGGCATTATTCAAAGCAATCGCAAGTTTCTCCGAAAGAGGTCCGATTTTCTCAATTCCTATTCCTCGTAATTTTTCAATAATTAACTCATTTTTTTCGGATTTACCTATCGCAGTTGTTACAGTGCCAGCAAAAACAATTGAATTCTCCAACTTTTCTTTAATAAAAACTTCGTTTTCAACACCGTTTTGAAAACAGATTAACGGAGGTAAATACTTATTTACCTGGCTTAATTGGTCAATTAAACTTTTTGTATCATAAGATTTAACAGCAATGATTCCGCAATCAAAGACATTATTCTTCAAAATTTCGTTTAAATCATCACTAACGAGGGGGTTTTCAATAAAAACTAGCGAATTATCGGGGTGAATAATTTTTATACCATTTTTTCGTAAGCGATCAACCGATTCAGGACGATCAAAAAACCATACCAAATTATTGTGAGAAGCTAAACTTCCACCGATATATGTTCCAATTGCTCCTGCACCCAGTACTAATATTTTTAATGGATGATTAATCATATAAATTCACAAAATAAAAATATTTGAAATTTACCATTTTTTATAACCAAACAAAAATTCTTTTCCACTAATTATTTTCCTGCCAGCTGGTTGAATTTTTAGTATCTTTAATCCCCCTAAGGAAGTTCCTATGATCGGGTAACCATCCAAAACCTTTCTCTCTCCCGTTTTCAAACCATCGAAATTAATTACTTCAGCAGCAAAAATTTTCATTTTTTCACCATTCAAGTCAATGAATGCTCCCGGCCATGGATAATAAGCTCTTATTTGCTGTTCCAACACAAAGGCATTCTTTTGAACATCAAGAAGACCATCTTCTTTGTGAATCATCGGTGCGTATGTTGCAAAGGAATCATCTTGTTTTTGTGAATCAATTTTTCCATCAACCAATTTAAAGATCGTCTCTATCAATAATTTTGATCCGAGGATGGATAACTTTTTTGAAAGTGTCTCTGTATTGTCACTCTTTTCAATCGGTAATTTTTCGATGGCGTAAATGTCACCAGTATCAATACCTTTATCCATTTTCATAATAGTGACACCAGTCTCCTGATCGCCATTAAGGATTGCAGCTTGAATTGGTGCTGCTCCTCGCCATCTTGGTAAGATTGATCCATGAACATTTATGCATCCAAATCTTGGTAAATCAAGTACATTCTGACGCAATATTTGTCCAAATGCAACCACAACAATAAAATCCGGCTCCCAGGATTGTAACGTTTCAAACACTCCCGGGTATTTTAATTTTTCCGGTTGTAAAACGGGAATATTAAATTTTTCTGCTAGAATTTTGACCGGTGGTTGAGTCATTAATTTGCCCCGACCGGAAGGCCGATCAGGTTGTGTGATTACTCCTACTACTTGAAAGTTGTCAATTAATCCTTGTAGGGAAGGTAAAGAAATCTCTGGTGAACCCATGAAAACAATGCGTTTTGTCATAATTAAATTTTAACATAAACCTTGTTGATTATTTAGAATTAATGATTACAATAATATAATCAAATCATCTAGAAGGAGCAAAAACATGTCTGATTATAATCCTGGTGAGGTCACAAGTGACGATAAATTAATGGCTGCTTTAGCTTATGTTTTTTCACCACTCGTTCCAATCATATTTTTACTTATGGAAGACAAGAAAAATCGACCATTTATTAAAGCTCATAATGCACAGGCATTAGCAATTGGAGTTATTCTGATTATTGTTGTACCTATCATCGCCACGCTTACTTTAGGATGCGGAGCTATTCTCTGGTTAATCATGCTTTTCTGGGCTTATAAAGCCTATAAAGGTGAATATGTAAATATTCCAGTTGTGACAGATTTCGTTAAGAAACAAGGCTGGGCATAGTTTTTGTTATTTTTAATAAATTGAGGCTGACCCACAAGGCAGCCTCAATTTATTTACCATTGGACAAGATTATTTAGTAGTGAAATATTGAAAAATCTTACTCTTCAAATTAATTTTTCAAATATAATAAATTTTTATGGAACATAATTTCCCTATTGATGAAATTATGAAAGATTTGGATCTTGCAAAAAAGTTTCGAGACCAGGGAGAATTGGGAAAATCTCGCGTGTGTGCCAGAAAAGCTGCAGGGAAAGCGGTCAGATTCAAATTATCATTATTATTATCCGAAATACCGGCCGCAATGGATCCATATAGTGCGATTAGGCTTTATCAGGAGACTCTTCGTGACGATGATCCATTAATCCCTCAGTTGAAAATTCTACAAATGAAGGTAGATAAGGATTTTAATTTACCGGATGATATTAATGTATTAGAATGCGCAGAATTGGTAATTAATCAAATAATTAATGAGGGATCATAAGAATCATATGGAAAAAAGAATAATTATGTATGGAACTGAGTGGTGCGGAGATACAAGAAGAGCTAAAAAAGTTTTGAACGAAAACCAAATAGATTATGAATATATCAACGTTGATCGCGATGAAGAAGCGGAAAAACTAGTAAAAAAAATTAATAATGGTTATCGAAGTGTCCCCACAATTATATTTCCAGATGGGTCGATAATCGTTGAACCATCAAATGAAGAATTAAAATTAAAATTGATTGAACTGGACTTTATTCATTAAATATTTATGTTATTCTACGTAAAATCCATACGATAAAAACGCCAATAAATAGTCCTAAAAAAGTTGATACAAGAGCGAAACCAATACTATTCTTCTCTACCTGAATGGTCTTTTGGGGTACAAGTCTCTTTTGCAATCGATAAACAAATTCATTATTTGGTTGTATCGGTCTTAGACTACGTCCTAATTTTTCCTCGATTTTTTCAATATTCGCCATATCCATGTTAATTGCCTACCTTTTTCTCCTTTTTTGATCCTTCGTTCCAGAGCTTTCCATTTTTTCCACTTCTTTTCGAATGGAATCCAAAGTACGATGGTAAAGACTTTTTATCGCTCCTTCAGATTTTCTCATAATCACACCGATCTCGACGTTACTCAGCCCCTCTACAAATTTTAAAATAATCAATTGCTGTCTATCTGAGGGAAGCTTCCTGATTACAAATAATAATTTTTCATTTTCCTGGTTAATTTCTAATGCGTTTTCTGGAAAATCAAAATGAAATTGAGAAGGAATATGGTCCTCAAGAATAACTTCTTTTTTTCTGCTTCTATCTCTATACCAATTTGCGACTAAGTTATGTGCGATACGATATAACCATGCAGAGAATGGAACACCACGATTATCATAATTCTGAATATGTTTTAATGAGCGGTGAAAAACACGAGCGGTTAAATCTTCCGCCTCATTAACATTCCCGGTCCGATAATAAATGTAGTTATAAATTTTTTGTACGTATTTTTCGTAAAGCTTCCCGAAAGCCTCATTATCACCTTTAGCGGCATCCCGTATCAAATCCTCGTCATCTGTAATATTGTTCACTATTCAGCCTTTTATGCGGGATTTATCTTAACAACCCCAAAACAATTGTTAAGATACTTTATAAATTACTTCAAATTGATCGAAGCTTCAACTGCTTTAAAAGCGTTCACAACACCATAACCAACAGCATTATTCGGAGTTGTGTAATCTTCCAGGCATGTTGGCAAAATACCGGTGTATTTATCAGACGTCGAAAAAAGAATTTGTTCTGTTAAAGAAATATTTCCTATTAGATCAGGATTCGCACTCCACATTAATGCCACAATTCCTGAAACATGCGGGGCAGCTGCTGAAGTTCCACTCATAAGGCCGTAAGATTCATTCGGCATTGATGAAAAAATATCGACACCTGGTGCGATTAAATCAGGCTTGGTGATAACTTTCCCATTAATTATGACAGGGCCAAGACTGGAAAATGGTGCAAGCTCCCCATTTTTATCAATCGCACCAACGGATAGTACTTCATCATATATTGCTAAGGGACTCTTCGTGCTTTCACAGCCGTAATATCCTTCATTCCCGTTTGCAGCAACAATAAATACACCGCTTTCCCTCAAAACTTTTACTGCTGTCTGGAAAACTTCCTGATCACACCCTTCGATTATCGGACATCCCCATGAATTATTGATGATATTAGCTCCCATATTAGGCACACCATCGGTAAATGGATTCCCATTTTGAGGATAAGGGGCAAAAAGAAATTGCAGACATTCAATATAAAAACCGGGATTTCCAAAATTCCTGGACAGATTGACACATCCAATCCAATTTGCTTCTGGAGCGATCCCAATATCTTTTCCTAAAATGATCCCCAATGTATGTGTTCCATGTCCATTCGAATCCGTAGGTTCTACCGTTGAGTTCCACGGATCCAACCAATGATAGTCATCATCAGACTGAAATCCTAAATATTGTTCTTTGAGTTGGGTATGTTGACCATCTACACCGGAATCTGCTTGCCCGATAAGGACACCTTTCCCGGTCACACCATATTTTTCCCGAATCCGATATATACCTGACGATTCTAAATTCCATAAGTCAGTTTCCAGGACTTTTGAAGAACCTGTATTAGCAGTAATGGTTTTAGGGAGTGGTCTCAAATTTGGACTTTCAAGTATTTTAATCACTTGATCATTTTGTTCCAAATAATAACGAAGTATAGGACCGGATTTAACTTCGATTGCATTTA
>CAZPIM010000018.1:2913-8626 GCA_964586385.1 uncultured Anaerolineaceae bacterium | reverse complement strand
ATGGATACCAACAACAAACCCGTTGGGAAAAGGTTTTCTCTTGTATTTACATTAATAAAACTTGAAAAGAGCCATGCGGAAAATGGTAAGGTAAAAATAAGCAACCATTGTTGACCATTTTGCCCAAATATTGTCGAGATAATGATCATACCAATAAAAAGTATAAACCCATTAAAAAATTTCCCGGAAATTGCAATTTCAGGATATTCAACAATTTTCTTTAGAAAAAAATTTTTATAGATATAAATAAATAATAAGCTGAGTGATAACGCCGCAACAACATTCAATACTGTATCAAAAAATGATCCTAAAGCACCCCAAATAACCCAGGGTATCAATAATAACGCGACAAATCCGGAAATATAAAAAAGTTCTTTTTTGTCTACGTAAAAAAATTTCTTATCATCCCTCTTTTGTTTTTTATTGATAATAAATAATATTGATAAATAAATCATGGTTCCAATAATTTGAAATAAACTGACAAGATTCGCCTGATTAATTAATGAAAAGCGCCCTTGAGTAAGGAAAAATCCGGAGAATGACACTATTCCCCAATAATTGATAATAACTTTCAGTTTAATATTTTGTGTAATGAAACTTGTAATAAGCAAAGGAAAAGACAATAAAACCGTGTAAGCAATGTGAATCAACCATCTCATATCTGGAAATAATGCAGTGGATTCAAATAATGTTTGTTCCATTAACCATTCTAATAATTGAGCAAACACCGTGATAATAATGACCCAGGTAACCACTAGTATTAATACTAGCGTTTCAGTTCTTTTTGCATGGCTTAAACCTTCTGTTTTACTTTGCTTCATTTTTCAAGATTTCTCCCATAAGTTTAAATAATATCACTTTTCTCTTTCAAAAAAATTTTAGTCAAATGAAAAAATTGCAGCATTGAATGAATTTAACTAAACTTAAAAGTACCAGAAAAAATCTCAAAAAAGGTGGAATATGCAGACCAGTATTACATTTAATTGGGAGACGAAAGATAAAACGAAGATTTTTGCTCAAAAATGGCTTTCAGGGACAACCCCGAGGGCTACTATCATTATTGTGCATGGATTAGGTGAACATTCTTCAAGGTACACCCATATCGCGAAAATGTTTAATGATGAAAACATAGCTGTTTTTAGTTTTGATCATCGAGGACATGGATTAAGCGGAGGATCACGAGGAGACATACCTTCCTATGATACAGCTTGTGATGACATCGACGAATTGATAAAAAAAGTAAAAACAGAATTTCCTGCAATTCCGATTTTTCTATATGGACATTCTCTGGGAGGTGCTATTGTATTAAATTATGGCCTTACCAGAAATACACAAATAAATGGCATAATTTGTACCAGCCCTGGATTGGGAACCAATGATCCTATTCCAGCCATCCAACTGACATTAGTTAAATTTTTGTCGAGAATCGCACCAAAGGTAACCATAAATAATGGATTAGATGTCGAAAATCTCTCGCATGACCAGGAAGTAATTCATGCATATAAGAATGATCCACTAGTTCATCCAAAAATTTCGACACGATTAGCTCTAGAGTTAGTAACTCAGGGACAAAAGATGATCCAAAAGGCTGACCAATTTAAATACCCGTTATTATTATTACAGGGTGAAAAGGATCATCTGGTAAATCCAAAATTAACGAAACAATTTGCAGAAAAAGCTGCAAAAACAAATATTCGTTACATTCAATTTCCCGATTTCTATCATGAAATGCAAAACGAATTAAACAATGAGGAGTTTTTACTTTCAATCAAAAGTTGGTTGAATGAACAAATTCAAAATTAAGGAAATATCTGAAAAAGTGTCTTTAATTTATTACAAAAGTGACTTGATAATTTTAGGATCCATTCTTAAAATAGAGATATAAAGGCGTTTAATTAAATTTGTCAAAATATTTTTTGATTAATCTACACAAATTTAGGATCCATCTTGCAAACCAATTTTTTTTAAAAAAATAATTGCGTTTGACTTTGTATTTAAGAAAATTTTGCTTAGGAGTTGAAAATGGATGACTTTCTTTTTCGTGGCGATTTATTGGATATTGACCGTGATGTTTATGATTTAACACAATTTGAAGCAGAACGACAGATTCGAAAATTAATATTAATTCCAAGCGAGAGTACAGCACCAAAAGCTGTTCGTGAATTATTAGGTTCAGTTTTTCAGAATTTGTATGCGGAAGGATATCCTGATGAGCGCATGCGATTAATGGACGAGGCAGGAATTTTGGATTATGACGAACAACTTGCATACTATCGACGCTATTCTGACCCCCGATATTATAAAGGTGTGGAATATGTTGACATTGTTGAAGCACTGGCACAACGTCGATGCGCAGAATTGTTTGCAGCAAATGGATTAAAAGCAGATCAATTATTTGTTAATGTACAACCACTATCTGGCGCACCTGCAAATAATGCGGTTTATCATCTTATTAATCCTGGCGATATAGTTTTAGGCATGAATTTACTTCATGGTGGGCACCTCACCCATGGTTCTGCGGTAAATCGATCCGGGAAATTATACAAGATTGTTCACTATAATGTTGATCCTGAAACACAAAAAATAAATTACGATTCACTTGCTGCTTTGGCAATCGAAAACAAACCTAAACTGATTATTGCTGGTTACTCATCTTATCCTTTTGTGCCGGATTGGAAAAAATTCCGTGAAATCGCAGATTCCGTAGGTGCATACTTGCTTGCTGATATTTCACATATCGCTGGCTTAGTCGCCGCTGGAGAAATTCCAAGCCCAATCGGATTTGCCCATGTAGTCTCCTTCACAACACACAAAACGTTATGTGGTCCTAGAGGGGCATGTCTGATAACAGAAAATGCACTAATTGCTAAAAAACTCGATAAAGCTGTATTCCCTGGTGAACAGGGTGGTCCACATATTCATGCTGTTGCTGCAATGGCATTGACATTTAAATTAGCGAAATCAAAAAGTTTTAAATCCCTTCAATCTCAAATAATAAAAAATTGCCTTGTACTGACAGAGAGGTTGAAGGAAAGAGGTTTGGTTATACCCTTCGGTGGAACAAATACACATTTAGGTAATGTTGACTGCTCAACAATCATCGGACCTGATGGCACAAAACTTTCAGGAGACATGGCAGCCAGAATTTTGGATCTCGCAGGAATTGTTCTTAATCGAAATACTATTCCTGGAGACAAATCAGCTCTTGCGGCATCCGGAATTAGGTATGGCACACCCTGGATGACTCAAAGAGGACTCAAAGAAAGTGAAATGAAAGAAGTAGCAGACATTATTGCAGATTTATTATTTGCTACCACCCCCTATAGTGTAGATTCTCGAACTGGTCCGGTTCCTAGAGCAAAAATTAAATATCAAGTATTGGAAGAGGCAAAAATTCGCGTTCGAAAATTGGCAGAACATGCTGGTACGGACCTGGAAATTTCGAACTTTTCATATCCACATTTTTATTACAATGATGACAAGACGATCGGAGACGTTTCTGCTTTTGATATTACCGGCAGACACGTTTTATCATTTATCAACTACGCTTTTGCAAGCGATACCGAAGAATTAGTTGAAGGTGGCCATCAAGCCACGGCTTTGTTTGTTGATGGCAAGCGTATTGAAGGATTGTTATCTTGTGTGACGTTTGAACATTTTCGCTTCACAGTTTCTTCAAGTGAAGCAAATTTGTCAGCCAATTGGCTCCGGGATCTCTCGGATGCGTTTATTCAATTTGACGACGATCTGCTAAAACGACTACCTGGACCAATCATCATCAAGCAATCACCAGTAGTTGAAAAAGTCGAAAATCTTAAAAAGAATTCAAATTCCTCAAAGCCATATTTTATCGGATCCAATTCTGAAAACTTAAAATTAGAAGGCAAACCAAAATTTGAATGGCAGGAAATTGAAAGTAATGTGATAAAACGCACGACTTTATTTGATACCCACGTCAAATTAGGTGCGAAAATGATTCCATTTGCCGGATGGGATATGCCCGTTTGGTATTCTTCCGTAGCTGAAGAACATATGGCTACCAGGAAAAGCGCAGGTTTGTTTGATGTCTCCCACATGGGTGTGTATCAGGCAGAAGGACCCTTTGCGATATCTTTTCTGGATAGTGTATGCGCAAATGATATTAGTGCTCTAGAAGTTGGCGAATCTTGCTATACGCATTTTCTTACACCTGACGCAGACGTAATTGACGATTTATTAGTTTATCGCAGGCAAAAGCAAGTCTATCTAATTGTTGTAAATGCTTCCAATGATGATAAAGATTGGACATGGTTAAATAAGGTTAAGGATGGGGAAGTACTAATCGACAATTCCAGACCGTGGGCTACAACTTTTGGTAAAAATGTGACATTGAGAAATTTAAGAGACAAATCTGCCGGAGCAGAAATGAGGGTAGATATTGCACTTCAGGGTCCAAAATCACGTGATATCCTTCTTTCGCTTGGTTGTGATGCAGATACGCGCAAGCGAATTATGAAACTTAAAAGGACTGAGCTGTGTGAAGCGATCGTCGGTGGTTTCGATTTAGTTGTATCCAGAACTGGCTATACCGGTGAAAAAATGGCATTCGAACTTTTTATTCATCCTGTTCTTGCGCCAGCTTTTTGGGATGCATTAATGAAATCAGGAGAACCTTTAGGTCTTAAACCTTGTGGACTTGGAGCTAGAGACTCATTAAGAACCGAAGCCGGCTTACCTCTTTATGGACATGAGATGGGCGGGGACCTCAATCTTGGCGTTTCGGAAGCAAATTTTGGATCATTTGTAAAAACATATAAACCTTGGTTCATCGGTCGAAGTGCTTACCTAAAAAGAGAGCAATCCCGCAAAAACATAGTCGTACGTTTTCGATTTATGGAAAAAGGTGTACGGATGGCACACAACGGTGACCCGGTGATCGATAAAAAAGGAAAAGTCATTGGTGTAGTCACCAGTTGCGCAATTGACTCAGAAGGGTATTTGACAGGACTTGCTTACATCGAAGAAAAAGCTAATGAGGAAGGTGCTTTGATCTCAATTTATCAGGGATCTCCTGAGACTATTGGTAAGCAACCGAATCAATTGGAAATTGGTGATAAGATAAAACTTCCAACTATCGCCCAAATAGTCGCTCGATTTCCAAAACTATAAACGTAAGTAAATTCTTCCCTAGTAATTAGGGAAGAATTTTTCTGAACAAATATCAATTATCGTAAAGGAGAAAACAGATGCAGACCTTATGGGATGACCGCTATGCCCTCCGAACACAGAATATGAAAGGATCTACTATTCGGGAACTTTTAAAATTTACACAATTGCCCGATATCATTTCATTTGCAGGTGGAATGCCTGCTCCTGAAATTTTTCCTGTTGAAGAGTTTGGTGAGGCATGCCTAAGAGTCCTAAAAGAAAAAGGCCCGGAAGCGCTGCAATATGGTATGACCGAAGGATACTTACCTCTGCGAGAAATGATCGCCAGACATACAAATCTCTACGGCATAAAAGTTAATGCAGATAACATCATGATTACAAATGGGTCACAACAAGCATTAGATCTTATTGGAAAAATCTTCATTAATCCAGGCGACCGAATTTTAGTCGAATCACCTACGTATTTAGGAGCTTTACAAGCCTGGGATGCATATAATGCACAATACGTTGCTGTTCCATCTGACTTTGATGGAATTCAAGTAGACCATTTGGATCATGCATTAAG
>CAZPIM010000018.1:0-2813 GCA_964586385.1 uncultured Anaerolineaceae bacterium | reverse complement strand
GTCATGGCAAAACAAGGCACAGACTTACAACCATCAACTTTCACTCAAATCGTCGCATATGAAGTAAGTAGACATGGTTTTCTTGAAAAGCACATTAAACGGATTGTTGATGTGTATCGGGAAAGAAGAGATGTTATGCTGCAAGCATTGCAGGAGAATATGCCGGATGGTGTCAACTGGACACATCCGAAAGGCGGTCTTTTCCTATGGGCGACATTGCCGGAAAGTATTAATACCCAGGAATTACTTAAATTTGCAGTTGAGAAAAAAGTTGCCTTTGTGCCAGGACATTCCTTCCATCCAAATGGTGGTGGACATAATACGATGCGTCTAAATTTTTCAAATGCACAACCTGAAATGATAAGAATTGGAATAAAAAGACTGGCAGACTCAATTAAAGATCAACTTTAGAAAAAAAAGGCTCAGAAATATTCTGAGCCTTTTAATTTTTTAGTACAATCCACGATTTTTATTTTCCCATAAACGGAATTCTTTAAGGATCGATTTTCCCAGAAATTCCTGCAAAATCGAATTATCCGGAATTAATTCTGTATCCAATGGTAAAAACCATTCTAAAAAGCTTAATAATCGTTTTGCCTCGATATGTGCATGCGTTCCGTAAGGTACTTGCCTTAACAGAGGTTCTGCCAAAGGTTTTAATACCGCCAATTCATATACTAAAGCAGAATTAAAAATTTCATTTGCATTTTGTTGATATGGGAAAATATGAATTTTTTCTCCTCGGCGAACTGACTCCCATCGCTTAATCGTGTCATTCGCTGAATAACCCCGTTCTCTTGCGTCACGAATTGTTCGACGAATTAATCTGGTGTCGGTTGTTGAAATACGGTTATGACGGTCTAAATTTAATTGAGTCAGGCAACTGATATAAACTCTAAATGTTTGATCAGGAGATATTTGTTTCAGCAAATTAGGATTCATCCCATGAATCCCCTCAAGAATGATTAACTGGTCTTTCTGCAATTTTACAATTTCACCAGGCTGACTTTTACCTAACTTAAAATCGAATTTTGGAATTTGAACTTCATCACCAGCGATTAATTGTTTAATTTGAGATTCTAGCAAAACAGTATCCAACGCTTTTAGTGATTCAAAATCATAATCGCCTTTTTCATCTTTTGGTGTCAATTCGCGATTAACAAAATAGTTATCCAATTCCAATGGATAAGGCGATAAACCCTGCGCCAATAATTGGATGGATAATCTTTTTGAAAAAGTAGTTTTTCCGGATGAACTCGGTCCTGCTATTAAAACAATTCTGGCATTGTTCGATTCGGAAGAAATTTTTCGAGCTATTTCTGCTATGCGCATTTCATGTAAAGCTTCAGAAACCAGGATTAATTCCCGAATCCGATTTTCTTGAATGGAATCATTTAATGCGCCAACACTTTCTACTCCTAGCCGGTTCAGCCAATCACTGTATTGCTTGTATGTAGGTAATAAGTATTGCATTTTTGGCATCGGAAGTAATTTCTTAGGTTCATGTCTTCTGGGATATCTTAATATAAAAGCAAATTCATCCATCGGAACCAGAGAAAATGTCTTTAAATATCCGGTTGAAGGCACCATATAACCATGGTGATAATCCTTTTGATCACCCATCTGGTATAGAACTAAATGATCTTTTTGGCGGTACTTTAGCAACCTGACTTTGTCCAATTGACCTATTGATTTAAAATAATGGATTGCTTCATCAATTGGAACCTCTTTTCTCTCGAAAAGCAAATCCTTCTCAACTAAATTATTCATATAATTTTCTAATTGGGTTAGATCTTTTTCGGAAAATGAGTCCAATCCTGCAATTTGACAATAAAATCCTCCCGATTCGACTGCATGGTCTATTGTTAATGTCGCATTGGGATATAACGCTTGAAATGAAGCCTCCAGTAAAAAAGTCAAAGATCGTCGATAAATTCTCGCTCCATCCGAATCGGAAACTGTTACAATCTCCACGACAGAATCGATCTGAATAATGTACGTTAATTCCCGTAATAATCCATTCACGACAGAAGCTACAATCGGTGGATTATCCCATTCTGGTAATTTTTTAAGGAACTCACCAACCGGTGTATTTCTTGGTCCTTCCAAAGCACGCCCATCTGGTAAATAAATTTCCACAGTCGTTCTTGGATTAACTAATGATATATTTTCCATTTTTTATCCAGTTCCATGTTTGATTTCATTTGTGTTCTAGCTTACTGACTCATAAATTATAATCACGGAAGTAATAAATTAATTATCCCATAATCGTCCGCATTTAATTGGTCAGCATTGCTATTGCTGGAAATATAATTTGACAACATCTCTTCCTGACTGATTTCTGTTCCTTCGGGCCAAATTATATCAATGATCCGTGTATGATTTGTGTCTGCCAAAGCGCCACCGAATCGCCATTGAGCACTTTGAACTTCAACATCACGTACTCTCCACACACCTGCTGATGGATAACCCTCTTGTCCTAAAATCACAACTGCAAACCCCCATTTCTCAAAGTCGTTTTGAGTGAACTGAGATTTAGGGATTCGTACTGTGATTGATCGATTGCTTGAATCAACAATTAGTTTGAAGTTGGCATCAGTTATTTGTTTAGGTTCCAAAGTTGTAGAATCACGCGAAAGCAATTGTGGAGTCCAACCTTCCAACCACAATGCATATTCCCAGCCATCACTTGGACTTAGAGACAAATTTCTTCCAGGTAATAATTTCCGTGTACCTGATGAGGATCCAGGATCCATATCAATATAGATATCAATCGTTTGAATAGATAAATTCATGGGAGAATTCCAAGGGTT
>CAZPIM010000017.1:28395-44005 GCA_964586385.1 uncultured Anaerolineaceae bacterium | reverse complement strand
ACTGGAAATCCTGCATCTTCAATTTTTTGGGTCAATAATTCTACGTTTTCTTTGGAACCGACGCGAAAAGCAATATGGGAAATACCGATTTTGTTTTGATCATCTCCGGGATTTGACAATTGGGGAATTGACATGATCTCAATTCGGGTTGCATTGGCGAAAGATAAGAAATACGATTTAAATTCTTTTTTATCGTTGCGATATTTTGGACTACTTTTTGCGTCAAAAAAAGTAATATAAAATAATCTGGATCGCTCCAAATCATTTGTCCATATGCCGATATGTTCGATTTCGATTTTCACTTGTGACTGTTCTGACAACCATGAGTATAAACTGTTGGACCAGAATTATTCTTCTTTTTGACCATAACTACTTACTTCTACACCCGCAGTTTGAAGAAATTCCAAAGCGATTGGATCGATGCGGTATGAATTCTTATAAATTAATTTTGAAATTCTGGCATTGATCAACATCTTTGTGCAATTCAGACATGGAAAATGAGTTACATAACAAACTGCATCTCTTGTAGCCAAACCAAAAACAGCTGCCTGAATGATTGCATTTACTTCGGCATGCACAGTACGAACACAATGCCCTTCAATCATCAAATGACCTACTTCATCGCAGTGTTCGAGGCCGGCAGGTGAGCCATTATAGCCAGTGGAGATAATGTGTTTCTCTTTTACCAAAACAGCTCCTACTGCAGCCCGATCACAAGTTGATCGTAATGCCACATCTTCTGCAATTTTCATAAAATAATCATCCCATGGTGGTCGCATAGCATCTCCTAAAAAAACATTTATTAAATTTTATATGAGATGGAAAATATTTTTACAAAAATACTATCCAAATTTCCCGGAAATATAATCCTGCGTTCTTTGATCCTCTGGTCGAGTGAATATTTGTTCTGCACCGGAGAATTCGATCAATTTCCCCTGTAAGAAAAACGCCACATAATCAGCAATTCTTGACGCTTGCTGCGTATTATGAGGAGCAATAATGATTGTGTATTGCTTTTTTAATTCAGTAAGTGAGTTTTCAATTTTTGCGGTTGCTAACGGGTCCAGTGCTGATGTTGGCTCATCTAGCAGGATGATCTCCGGTTCCAATGCCAATGTGCGAGCCAGACATAGACGTTGCTGTTGTCCCCCGGATAAAGAATTCGCTGGATCTTGCAATCTGTCATTCACTTCATCCCATAATTCAGCAAGTTGAAGTGCTCTTTCGACCGCATTGTTCAAAATCGTTTTATTCCTTTCACCTGCCAATTCTAGTCCGTAGGATACATTTTGAAAAATGGTCAATGGTAAAGGTAATGGCTTTGAAAACACAATACCAACTTTTCTTCGTAATTCGATGACATCCAATTTGGGGTCTAACACATTCACGTCGTCTATCAATACTTTGCCGGATACCTTTTTTACATCAGCCAGATCATTTAGCCTATTTAATATGCGTAAAAAAGTGGACTTTCCACCGCCGGAAGGACCAATTAATGCAGTAATTTGATAGGCGGGGATCCTCAGATTGATATCAAATAATGATTCCGTTCCATCAGAATATGTCAGACTGAAATTTTCAATAATAATTTTGTCCATACTTACCATTGCCTTCGTGCACGGGCTCTAGAACGAATAACGGTTGCGATCAAATTCATGATTAATACAAAGAAAATTAAAACCATTACAGTTCCGTATTGAATTTGTACCGGCATACCGGGTACCTGGGTCGATATAACGTAAAGGTGATAAGGCAACGCCATCGTTGCATCCAATGGAGATCCAGGTAATCGAGGCAGGAAAAATGAAGCACCGGTAAAAAGAATAGGAGCCGTTTCCCCGGCTGCCCGTTCCAAACCAAGGACGACGCCTGTTAATATGCCCGGAATAGCTTGCGGAAGTATTATTCTGCGGATGGTTTGCCATTTTGTAGCACCTAATGAAACACTCACCACCCGAAATGATTGTGGAACGGCACGTAATGCTTCTTCTGTTGTACTGATAATTACCGGTAGAGTCATGATAGAGAGGGTGAGTGACGCTGATAAAATGCTGGTGCCAAATTTGAGAAAAATTACAAATAGCCCTAAACCAAACAATCCATAAACAACCGAAGGGATGCCAGCTAAATTAATAATCGCCAGACGAATATATTGGGTTACTTTGTTGTCTTGAGCGTATTCAGACAAATAAATAGCCGCAGCAATACCTAAAGGGACAGAAAAAATAGCGGTACCGATTGTAAGATAAAAAGTCCCTACAATTGCTGGCCAAATTCCACCACCGCGCATTCCATCTTGTGGCATGGAAGTAAGGAAATCCCAACTTATTGCAGGTAAACCAAGGTAAATAATATAAATGACTACAGCAACAATCGGAGTGACTGTTGCAATTGTCAAAATAGTAAAGATCGAAAAACCCAGTTTTTCAAAAATCAATTGCTTCTTGAAGGAGGGATTGCTTTTGACATTTGAAGAATGGCTCATGAAAGTATCCGTTCTGAGCGTTTTAATTGTCTTGCGCTAATCAATGATGCCAAAATATTTACTACCATTGTAAAGATAAATAGAACCATCCCGATTAAAAATAAAACGTGATAATGTACGCTTCCGCTGGCAACTTCTCCCATCTCAGATGCAATTGTCGCCGTCATCGTTCGAATAGGTAAGAATAAAGCTTTTACGGATTCAGGCATTACTGGTGCATTTCCTGTGACCATCATGACAGTCATTGTTTCCCCAATTGTTCTTCCAAGACCCAACATGATAGCTGTCAGTATTCCACTACGGGCAGCAGGAAAAGTTACACTCCAAATCGTTTGCCAACGTGTCAAACCTAGTGCTAAAGATCCATGTCGATATGAAACTGGGACATTTTTTAGAGCATCTTCGGAAATCGAGACGATAGTTGGTAATGCAATACCGCCTAACAGTAATGAACCAGTAAAGGCAGTTAATCCGGTTGGGAGATTTAAACCATCTCTTAAAAAAGGTGAAACAATTAAGATACCTAAAAAGCCCAGAACAACACTCGGAAGCCCGGCTAACAACTCAACTAAAGGTTTTAATATTTCTGCCAACCATTTTGGTGCAATCTCCGCGATGTAAACAGCAGTTAATATACCAAATGGCACAGCGATAATTGAAGCGCCAAGTGTAACAACCAGCGAGCCTAAAATTAACGGCAGTATTCCAAAGTACTCCTCGATTGGATACCATCTCTGACTAAACAAGTCTTTAAATGGGACTTCAAAGATTGCAGGAATACCCTCAGAAAGCAAGAAATAAAGGATTAAAAGAACAAATAATATAGATGAAAGTCCGGAAACCTGGATCGTTTTCGTAATAATGAATTCTGATGGATTTTTCTTTTTTTGCTGCATTAGTTATCCCCAAGAATTGGAACAAATCCCAGATCCATTACAATTTTTTGGCCAGAATTGGATAAAATCCAATTAATATAGGCTAAGATTTCTGCCTTAGGTGTGCCGTTAACATAAACATACAAGTCTCTTGAGATTGGATAGGAATTTAAATTGACTGTTTCGACTGTTGGCAAAATATATTCACCATTTTGGTTTTTTATAGCAAGAACTTTAACATCAGGAGTGATATAACCTAATCCATCATAACCAATCGCATTTGGGTTTTCACGTACTTCAGCAATAATGCCTTCTGAGGAAGGTAGTAATAACGTATCTGCCGAAAATATGGTTTTGTCAGCTGAATCACCAAGCCGAATGACCGATTCAAGAAAATAGACGTGTGTACCGGAATTTGTCTCGCGGGAGAGTTTCACGATCGGCCGATCATCACCGCCTAATTCGGACCAATTTCTAATCACACCGCTATAAATATCAGATACCTGTTGAAGTGATAATTTATCAATTGGATTCTCAACATTGACGATAACTGCAATTGCATCTCTGGCGACAATGTATTCTACTGGTTGAATACCATTGTCATTTGCAGCATCAATCTCTTCATCTTTAATTTTCCGTGAAGCATTTGCAATATCAACTGTATTACTTATTAAAGCAGAAATCCCGGTTCCGCTGCCCCCACCAGTTACCGAAATACTTACATTCGTATTTTCTTTCTGATATTGTTCAGCCCAATACAATGCCATATTAACCATCGTATCAGAACCTTTATTCTCGATATAAACCTTATCGGAAAGAGAATTAATATTATCAGTTGAATCTTGAACATTTGTACAACCGAACAGTATTATTGAAAAGAAACAAATAATGACAAAATATTTCATGAATTGAACTCTCATATGAAGGAATTATAAAGGAAAAAATTGATTCGGAGCGTTGGTAATTTTTTCATTTTTATTAAACTTTTTTGATCCCAAACAATAAAAATACTAATTACCATCTTAATTTCGAATCCCATTATTGATTATTCCAGTCACCTTTTTTGATATTTTATATACTTTTTATTGACTTCTTATATATAAATCTTTATTATAAATACAAGACACTGCTGATCATTTTTTGAAGAATGGTCTATCTTCTTTTTCTTATTTTTTTATCGGCCATTATTTATTTTCATAGCATATCCATTCTTCGAAAAGAACACTAATTTTAGTGTAGTTTATCGACCCTAAATATCAGCGGTTTGAAAGCCTTTACTATTAATTGACTATTTAGATAAATATTGTGATATTTAGGAATTATTATGGATTCGACATTAGAGTCAAGAGAACAAGAAGTTAAACAAAAGCAAAGTTCATTTGAATTATCTCTCCGCAATATACCCGAGAAAATTCAAACAATTTTTTTGCATTTTGGTCTGTTATTCTCTGATCTCTTAATGATCGGCTTCGCATTTCGTTTTGCTTATTGGATTCGATTTGAAACGAACCTTCCTTTTTTTGCACAGGATGCATTAGCTTCACCAGATTATTATGAAAACTTAATTATTTTTATACTCCCTATTTGGTTACTCGTATTCTTCTTAAGTGGATTGTATAAAATTGAGAACTTAATGGGTGGGGTAAAAGAATACAATTTACTTTTTTCCGCAAATACTGTCGCTGTGTTGACTGTTGTTGCTGCAGGATTTTTTCAACCAAATATCATTTTTGCTAGAGGTTGGTTATTAATTTCCTGGGTTTCCGCATTTTTTTATACGACGCTCGGAAGATTCTTTTTGCGAAGAATTATTTATTACTTGAGGACCAAAAATTGGTTTTTGATCGACACTGTCGTGGTTGGATACAATGAAGAAGCAGCATCTATGGTTGAGCAATTTTTACATGCTCGAAATTCCGGTCTGAGAATTTCCGGCTTTGTAGATTGTGGTGAACCTCCTGGGACAATTCTTTTTAAGCAACTTAAATGTTTGGGGAGTATAAATGACTTAAGTGAGATTGTTGCTGAACAAAATATTCGAAAAATAATTCTGATTAGTTCTGCTTTATCGCATGAACAAGTATTACAAATCTACCAGCAATTTGGTATGTCTGATTCAATAAGACTACATATATCTTCAGGATTATATGAAATATTTACAACTGGCATGAAAGTAAGAGAATATGCCTGGGTTCCGCTTGTTGAAGTCAATAAAGTGCGTTTATTAGGATTAAATTATTGGTTGAAATTCATTATGGATTATGGATTGACCATTCCAGGAATTATTCTGATCTCCCCATTATTGTTAATTGTAAGCCTTTTAATCAAACTGGATTCGCCAGGACCAATTTTGCATCGTCGCAGAGTAATGGGAGTCAATGGCAAAGAATTTGATGCTTTTAAATTTAGAACCATGTATGTCAATGGGGATGAAATTCTAAGAAAATATCCTGAAAAGGTAGAAGAATTAGCAAAAACCCATAAGTTAAAAGAAGACCCCAGAATTACCAGGATTGGCAAGTTCATTCGAAAAACAAGTATAGATGAATTGCCTCAGCTAATCAACGTCCTTTTAAATGAAATGTCGTTAGTTGGTCCTAGAATGATTTCCCCGGAAGAAGTTCAGGAGTATCAAAAGTGGGGTATGAACTTGCTCACAGTTAAACCTGGAATCACAGGCAAATGGCAAGTTTCTGGCAGATCTGATATTTCTTATCAACAACGCGTTCAGCTGGATATGTTTTATATCCGCAATTGGAGCATTTGGCTGGATATTCAAATATTATTTCAGACGATTCCTGCTGTATTAAGTAAAAAAGGCGCATATTAACAAAACAAAAATTTGAGAGGTTTTATATGAAAATATTAGTTACCGGGGGGGCTGGCTTTATCGGTTCTAACATCGTCGATACATATATTAACAATGGCCATGATGTTGTCATTGTTGATAGTCTTGAAACCGGTCGATTAACAAATATTAATCCAAAAGCGAAATTTTATAAATTGGATATACGTGATCCAAAACTGGAAACAGTGTTTGAGGAAGAAAGACCGCAAATCGTAAACCATCATGCTGCGCAAATGGATGTAAGAAGGTCGGTCTCGGATCCAAAATATGATGCTGATGTAAATGTAGTGGGATCTCTAAATTTATTGGAACTTTCAAGAAAATTCAAAGTCTCCAGAATTTTATATAGTTCGTCCGGTGGCACCGTTTATGGTGAACCGGTTTATCTGCCGTGTGATGAAAAACACCCAATTCGACCAATATGTCCATATGGCGCAACCAAATATATTTTTGAAGTTTATTTGGATATGTATAAATTCATGTACGACATGGATTTTACTGTATTTCGCTACCCTAATATTTATGGACCCAGACAGGATCCTCACGGTGAGGCTGGTGTTATCGCAATCTTCACTGGATTGATGTTGCGTGGTAAACCCGTCACAATTAATGGAGATGGAAAACAACAGCGTGATTTTGTTTTTGTTAAGGATATTGCGAATGCAAATTATTTAGCAACCATAAATCAAAAAGGATCCGGTGTTTTCAATCTCGGTTCGGGAATACCAACAGATATCAATCAGATATTTGATGCTTTGAAATCCATAACGGGTTATGAAAAAAAAGTATCACACGGCCCGGCAAAACTAGGTGAAACGAGCAGAATATTTCTTACCGGTGATTTAGCTTTTGAAGCGTTAGGATGGAAACCGGAAGTATCCCTATATGAAGGTTTGCAAGCGACAGTGGAATATTTTAAACTGAAAGAGGTTGATCTTTGATCATTGTTCAGACACCTTTAAGGATAAGTTTTTTTGGTGGTGGCACTGATTTTCCTTCTTATTTTTTAAAAGAAGGCGGAAGTGTTTTGAGTACCGCGATCGACAAATACATTTATGTGACGATTAAACAAAGATTCGATGATTTGATAAGAATTGGATATACAAAAACTGAAATTGTAGAAGACGTTAACGAAATTCAACATGAATTGATAAGAGAAGCATTTAAGATTACAGGATTAAGTAAAGGTGTTGAAATAACGACAATGGGAGATATTCCAGCAGGAACTGGTCTTGGCTCATCTTCAACTGTTACCGTTGGGACTCTGTTAGCAATGTATGCATTTCAAAATAAATATATCGAACCTGAAGAACTGGCAAAACAAGCGTGTCAAATTGAAATCGATACTTTACATAAACCGATTGGGTATCAGGATCAATACATCGCCGCTTTGGGAAACTTTCGATTGATCGATTTTCAGAAAGACGGGAAAGTAAATACGCAAATAATCACACTGGAACCCAAGGTAAAAAATAGGTTGAGTGAAAATCTGTTGCTTTTTTACACAGGTCAAAACAGATTATCAGAATCGATTCTCACCGAACAAAAAGAGAACATTCAGGGAAATTTGAAAATATTAAATATGTTAAAAATTATGGCGCATTCGGCAGTGGAAGAGTTGCAAAGAGGTGATATTGATTGTATCGGATACATGCTGAATGAAAGCTGGCAATTAAAAAAACAACTTGCAAGTGGTATAACGAATGGAAAAATTGATCATTTTTATCA
This sequence comes from uncultured Anaerolineaceae bacterium, assembly GCA_964586385.1. Taxonomy (GTDB): domain Bacteria; phylum Chloroflexota; class Anaerolineae; order Anaerolineales; family Anaerolineaceae; genus UBA6170. The sequence goes on along the minus strand of CAZPIM010000017.1, from coordinate 36,069 downwards.
AATAGCCATTAATGCAGGAGCGCTGGGAGGAAAAGTCACCGGCGCTGGTGGTGGGGGTTTCCTGCTCATTTATTGCCCAATTGATAAAAGAGACTCGGTAAGGTCAGCGTTACACGAATTACGTGAAATTCCGATCCAGGTTGAATCCAGTGGTGCAAAAGTAATTTTTGATTATCGCAATTGAAGTTTTGAAAGTAATGGTTGGAGGTTTATATGGTCGATATAGATGAATATCTAAGTTTTTTGGGATCAAGTTTATCGCAAATTCCACTGGAAAAAGTGAAACACGTCATCCGGATCTTGCACCATGCAAGACTTAATGGGAAACAGGTTTTTATCATGGGTAATGGTGGAAGTGCTTCAACATCAAGTCATTTTGTGTGTGATTTAGCCAAAAATAATTATTTTGAAGGCTTACCCCCTTTTAAAGCAATTGATTTAAATTCCAGTAATGCAATTTTTACTGCTCTTGCGAATGATGAAGGATATGAGAATGTCTTTTCACATCAATTAAGAAATTATGTACAAGCGAATGATATTGTTTTAGCTATTTCAACCAGTGGAAATTCTCCGAACATTCTTAAAGCAGTCAAGCTCGCGAATGATGCTGGAGCGATAACAATTGGTTTTACAGGATATGAAGGTGGAAAACTTGGTCAAATGGTGAATGTTGAAGTAAGAGTAGCTTCGGACAATATTCGCCATATTGAGGATATCCACATGATTATCGCGCATTTGATTAGTTTTGCTTTATATGAAATCAGCAGCGAAACATTGGCATTTCAAATTAAATCCAAACAATCTTTTGATACTAAAGTAAATCGTATAACAAAGAAATCAACTTCCAAAAAAGAAATCGTTTCTATGGATCAAAATGTTCTAGCGGTCGATGCCAAGGCAAGACTTGATAATAAAAACACTTCGATGTTATTCCAGTTGTTAACAATGCTCCTTGAAATCACAAACACAAAGAGCGGTACATTAATTGTTATGGATGAAAGTGGGAATGTAGTCGATGGAGCGCAGGTATACGGTGGAAAAACCATCTCCCCATCGATTGACCAACTCTTTGATATCAGCCAAAATGGTCTTGCTGGATGGGTAATGAAAAATAGACAAGCTGCGATTGTTGAAAACACGAGTGACGACTCACGGTGGTTGCAAAGACCTTGGGAAGTTGATCATAATGATCAAAAATCCGCCCTTAGTATCCCGATTAAAGCAGGCAATATTGTAGGTTGCATTACGTTGGTCCGTCCAAAAGAAAACAGATTTTCGATTAAAGATTTAGAACTGGTAACAAGTATGACTTCCAGCATTGAGCCTGCATTAAATAATGGGAAAGATGAAATCGAAAAAAATTAATATTAATTAATTCATATTATTCACAATATTGGAAATCCATTGATTATTAAAGGTATGGTTACGACAATGGTTAAATCTGAATTAAAAACGCTATATCTTGTTGAGAGATAACAAAAATCACGATTGCTTATGTCGTGATGGCGGAGCATGCCAAAAAGACTAATGGATCAAATCGTCAATCAAAGTAAACCAGATAACAAGAAACAATCGACTTCAAGTCGATTGTTCTTGTACATATCCAGACAAGCTTCTTCCATTCCACGATATATTTTGGAAAATTTCATATTTTTGTTGTTTAGTTGGATCCCAACCATTATTGGGATTGGATTCAGAGGGATCTTTTATCGACTTATACTACGAATGGATGGATGGGCTGCCATCGAAAACACAGTCAGATTAAGATTCGCCAATAATATCCGGTTGTCAAATGGTGTTTATTTAGATCAGCATACATATTTACATGCTTGTAAAAATGGAATTTATATCGGGGAAAATTCAATTGTAATGCACGGTTCCATTTTACATGTCTACAATTTTCGAAATATGCCACAATCATCAATCAAAATTGGAAAAGACTGCTTGATTGGTGAATATTCAGTCATCAGAGGTCAAGGTGGCGTAACCATAGGCGATCGGGTTTATACATCCCCGTTTACTCAAATATTAGCTGTAAATCATGTCATCAACGATCCAAAAGTTCCAATAATTGATCAAGGCATAACAGCAGAAGGAATAGTCATTGAAGAGGATGTTTGGATTGGATCTGGAGCAATAATAACGGATGGGATCCGAATTGGTCATGGTTCAGTTATTGCGGCAGGGGCGGTTGTAACTTCGGATATTCCACCAAATGTAATTGCTGCAGGAGTTCCAGCAAAAGTGATCCGCTTAATAGAAAAAAAAGAACCTGAGCTAAATAAAACAATATATTTTTGATAAGGAGAATATTTTGAACTCTTTAACAGTTGTAATACCTGCTTATAACGAAGAGCAGGGGATTTCTGAAATAATGACTAGAGTCTTGGCTGTTCGTGAAGAACTTAAGAAAATTGGTATCGAACCAATGGAACTTATCGTTGTGGATGATGGTTCAAAAGACAAGACTGTTTCGATTGCAAATAAATTTACTGAAAACGATCCACTCGTCCAGGTGATATCCCATAAGAAAAACAAAGGGTATGGCGGAGCGCTAAAAACTGGGTTCTCAAAAGCTTCTGGCGATTTGATCGGATTTCTCGACGCTGATGGCACTTATCCACCGGAATATTATCCTGCTTTGTGCAAAGCCGTTCAGGATGGTGCAGACTTAGTGATTGGGTCGAGAATGGCCGGGAGTGACAGTCAAATGCCAATTACACGCCGTATTGGCAACTTTTTATTTGCGAATCTTCTGAGTGTCCTGGGTTGGCAAAAAATTACTGATAGCGCTTCAGGTATGCGCGTTTTTCGAAAAGAAATATTGAGCAAAATATATCCACTCCCGAATGGACTAAATCTGACCCCGGTAATGAGCACCAGAGCTGTGTATGAAGATATTAAGATGGTGGAAGTACCTATTCCATACAGCGAACGATTGGGACGATCAAAGTTATCTGTAATTAAAGATGGTTGGATATTTCTGGAATCAATGATATGGACAGTTTTATCTTACAACCCGGTTCGCGTATTAGGAATTATCGGAATCTTTACTTTATTGATTTCATTTATGATTTTCCTCGGATTAATCATTTCAAGGTTTTCTGGTGTAACAGATATCGGTCCCTGGGGAGTTTTCGCGTTATTCACCGGAATGATTTTTTCTGTAGGTGGCATTTCAATTTTTGCTTTAGGCGCAACTTTCAATTATTTGGTGTCAATCTTCTACAAAAAGAAGATTCGTCAGGGAATTTTTGGTAAACCTATATTCAAACAACCTCTTGAATCTTATTTTGGATGGCTTGGACTTATTTCAATTATCGTTGGCCTTTTAATTGGGCTCGCAAGTTTATTTCTTGGTCTTCAAGGCTGGGAAATCGCAAGACTTTGGTTATACATGTTAGGGAGCGCAATGCTCACGTTGGTTGGACTTCAATTAATTTTATATTGGGCTTTAATGCGGGTACTCAAAGATATTTCGTTACGCGCATTAAACGTAAATCAGGATTTGAGTCCTGAATAGTTAAAAGAGAGTAAAAAAATGAGTGATGAATCCTTGGAAAAAATTAATTTAGGCACACGAAGAATTGCCGATGTAAGAATGGCAAATTTTCCAAATGCTGACCAAATTGTCCGGGATAATATATTAAAATCTCGAAAACCAGATGCTGTTGATATTATGTTAGTCAATCCTCCCACCCCGGATGGCCAACTTTGGATCAGAACCCAACATCGGGTCGGTCGAAGGACAAGAGAAAATATGGTGTGGCCACAAGTATCCTTAGCCCAAATGGCTGCGCTATTGGTTTCTTCTTATAAAGTTAAAATCATTGATGCAAATGCTGAACGGATGGGTTGGAAAGAGTTTACAGAAGAAATTAATAAATATCAACCAAAGTATTACTTTACACAAATGACTGCACCAACACTTGAAAATGATATGTATGGGTGTTTTTTGGCAAAATCTAGAGGAGCGGTCACCATTGCTTTTGGCACCCACGTTACGCCAATCCCAGTTGAGACGATGCGTCCTTTCCCCGCGTTGGATTTTGTATTAGTTGGCGAACCTGACCTGACTATTGTGGATCTTTTGGATCATTTAGAAAACAAAATTGATCAAAGAACTGACCTGATCAAAAAAATGATGTCAGAACATGATCCCAGTTATAAACCTTCTATTAATGAAGATGGGAGTGTAAATTTAAAAGGCATCAAAGGTCTAGCCTGGCGAGATGGCAATAAAATTGTAGTTAATGCACCCAGATCTTTTATTAAAGATTTAAACGATCTTCCGATTCCTTTACACGAATTATTGCCATACAAGAAATACCTGATGCCAATGATTAAAGGACCGTTTACTTTTATTGTCAGTTCCAGGGGGTGTACTGCCGGCTGTATTTATTGTATTAAGCATGTCAGTTATCAATATTCGGTACGTATTCGGGAACCCGAAAAGATCATGGAAGAATTGTGGGTCCTTAAGAATTTGGGTATCAATAATGTTCATATGTACGCAGATTTATTCACTGTCAGCCGTGATCAAGTCATCGGTTTATGTAAATTAATGATCGAGTCTAAAATATCAATGAAATGGACCTGCAATAGCCGTGTAGATTATGTCGATGAAGAGATGCTTAATTTAATGTCAAAAGCAGGATGTCATCTCATCAGTTGGGGTATCGAATCTGGCAGTGAAGAAGTGTTAAAACACGCTAGAAAAGGTGCTTACCCAGACAAAGCTTTACGCGCATTAACCTGGGCGAGGAAAGCCGGAATAAAAAATTGGGGTTATTTCATCATTGGTTTACCAACTGAAACAGAGGAAACCATATTGAAAACGATCAAATTTGCGAAATCGCTTCCTTTGGACATTGCTTTGTTTCATGTTGCGGCACCCTATCCTGGCACCCCTTTCTTTTTTGAGGTTGTCGAAAATGGCTGGTTCAGACCTGGTACAAAGTGGGAGCAGGTTGATATGGATAAGGGAACTGTTTTAGATTACCCGGGGCTTTCTGCTGAAAAATTACTTTATTGGCAAAAACGGGCTTTTAGGGAATGGGCATTTCGTCCGGGTCCAATATTTACCTACATCAAAATGTTGCTATCAGATATCTCAACATTCAAAATAGCGTTAAGCACTGGAATTCAACATCTTTCCTGGCAATCAGGGAAAACTAAATCTGAATAAACAAGGTTTGGTACATGGGTATTAAGAATAAAAAAATAATTTCTGATATATCTCTACGTCAATCAAAAAAAAGCCCAGTTTCTGGGCTTATTTTGATCATAATTTTTTTGCTTTCGTTCAACTCCGGAGTTAAAAATTCGAGTGCACAATCAATCGTAGAGAATTGGCAGGAACCAATCAACTTGTCGAATTCTGGAGGAACTGACAACCCATATTTAGTTAAGGGAAATTCCGGGGAATTGCATACTTTATGGGAAGATGATTATGCTAACCTGGTGAACCGGAATTATACCGACTCATGGGGGCAAAATTTTGCCTTGGATCTGGATTTTTCCGGTCAACAATACAAAATTTTAGCTGACAATAATGGATTATTTTATGTTTTTTGGATAAATCAAACAAATAACAACTTGCAATTTTCAGGAGTTTCGGAAGGAAATTTTGGAAATGGAGGCAGTTGGTCTGCTCCAGCTACAATTGCATCCGCAGTTGTGGCATTTGATTTTGACATTGATGAAAATAATCAGGTCCACTTAATTTATACAAGAGCACTCGATACACCAGAAATTCCTGCAGGGATTTTTTACCAAAGATCCCTTGGCGGTCTTTCCAGTTGGACTGATGCTCGCTTAATTTATGAATCAAAATATTATCGCAGTATGATTCCACCGGAAGGTGAAAATGGACAAATTGTGGCGACCGATTCTGCTCTAATGCATGTTAATGTCACCACAAAAATGGTTGATGGAAGTGCTACTATTTTTCTTGGGTGGGAAAATCCATACCTGCGAAGATTATTTTTCGATGTTTCTCGTGATAATGGACAGACGTGGGGACAGCCTCAAGAAATTATTTCTCCTTCGCAGGATTTAATATTAATCACACCTGCTAACTTAGAAACCATATTCTTAACTGATCAGGTTTTTCAGATTTGGCAAATGAAAGAACCGGGTGGTAATTGTAGTCTCCAATACCGGATCTCGTCGAATAATGGGCTTGATTGGACTACGCAACAATCACTAGATTCAGTATTTGGAAGATGCCCGGATACGCTCAATTGGGATATTTTATCATCCGGCGAGTTACTGTTTATTGCGCAAAATCAAAACACTGTTTTTCTTGTGGTATGGAATGGATCAAAATGGAGTCTTCCGCAGGGACAAACCGCGTTAAATCAATTTATTAATCCTGCAACTTTGGATATTATTGAATTTGATAATATTAGTTCAGTTGTTTTTAATGACACCTTATTTTTAGTCGGAAAAGATAATTCAAACAGTAAAGATATTTTCTTTACACAAAAAAAACTTACGAATATCCAGGAATGGTTTAGTGATTCATCTACCTGGTCGCCTATACAATCTTCATTGATAGGATCAAGCCCAATAACCGGTCTATCTGCAGTACGGGGTGAAAATGGTAAATTCCATTTTTTAATAACCTCTAAAAACAATGAAAAAATCAATGCCAGTAATTTTCAAATCCTATCTGTTTCTTCATCCGAATCACCATCGCTTTCGAATCTTCAGGACAATTTGGAGGGATTGATCAGCTCTATTACAAGTAACACACCCCCTCTAGGTGATCGGACAATTGTTTTATGGCAAGGTGGAAAATTAGGGCAAATCTATTCCAAATGGGCTTTTTTGGATCAAATCGATAATCCTGTCGGCTGGTCATCAGAAAACCAAATTCAGACTTCTTCCACTGGTCAATTTCCTGCTTTGGCCTCAATAAAAGATAATGAATTTGTCGGAGTATTTTCAAATTCATTTGACAATCAAAAAGGATTATTTTTTATTAAATCGGAAAAAGATGGAGAAAATTGGTCAGTCCCAACCCAAATTCTTGATTTGGACTCTTTAGATAATTGTCCATTTTTAGAACAATCAAGTATTGCAGCCGATAATCTCGACAATGTTTATTTGCTTTTTGAGTGTAGCACTTTCCCGGGAGGCATTGGTGATCTTTCCATGTTTTCAATGAAATCAAGCGATCTTGGGACAAGCTGGTCTACACCCAGTTTAGTCGTTGAAAAACCTGTGACCTGGAATCAGATAATCCTGGATAATGAAAATTCAATCCATCGATTATGGAAGATTGAAGAACAAGAAACGAGTATCTGGCATTCTTACTCATTAGATCAAGGTAACAATTGGTCCCCACCAACAAATTTAGCCTTATTGGAAGAAAAATCCGGACCAACTTCAGCGACGAGTGATGCAGATGGAAAAATTCATTTATTACAAACATATTACGACACAAATGGTAATTCTTCTGTTGCGTATTACATTTGGGATGGTGTAAAGTGGATTAATTCGCAAAACCTGGATTTAAGGACAGCCGGTTTTGGTGTTATTCACGATATCGCAGTCGGTATTGATTCGAATCAATATTTACAGATTGGCATAGCGTTTAACACAACTGCGAACAATGTTGATTCGGGCACGTTGATTTCAGCAAATTATCCTTTGTCAATTGAAAAT
>CAZPIM010000017.1:8260-28295 GCA_964586385.1 uncultured Anaerolineaceae bacterium | reverse complement strand
TCGTGATTCTATTTGGAGAAAAACATGAGCATTCAAGAAACGGTCAAGAATTTTATAACAGAAAACATTTTATTTAGTGATAATGGTTATCCCTACAAATTGGAGGATTCATTTCTTGAAAAAGGAATTGTAGATTCTATGAACGTTATGGAGATCGTTGCCTTTGTTGAGGAGACATTTGGTGTCACAATAAAAGATTCTGATATTGTGCCATCGAATTTTGATTCAATTGCCAGTATTACGAATTTCGTTGAAACAAAAAAATCCGCAGGATGAGTTTTAAAGTTTAATTATGCAAATCTCATTCGTTCAAGATTTTTTAAGGGAAAGTGTTCAAAAATTTCCGGACAAGGTTTTCTTAATCCAGGATGATAATGAATTAACTTATCAGGATTTGGAAATACGCTCCAATCAACTAGCAAATGCGTTGATTCAATTCGGGATCGAACGTGGTGATCGGGTTGTGTTGTTTCTGCCAAATATCCCAGAACAAGCAGTCGCGATCTTTGGAGTCCTTAAAGCAAGCGCAGTTTTTATTGTTGTCAATCCTGGCACAAAAGAAGACAAGCTCACATATATTTTAAATAATAGTCAGGCAAAAGCGATTATTTTTTTCGGAAATCAGCAATCTACGTTTTCTCAGATCTTCACCAAAACACCTTTTCTAAAATTTGGACTTTCAATAGGAAACCAAAATTCCGTTGACCAAAAAATCAATGATTTTGAGACATTTTTTCGCGGAGCAGATAAGTCAAAACCACGACAAAAAAATATTGATCTCGATTTAGCTTGTCTCATTTATACATCCGGGTCTACCGGTGAACCTAAAGGTGTGATGAGTGACCACAGCAACGTTGTTTTCGCCGTACAATCCATCACATCCTATCTGCAAAACACCTCAAAAGACATTATCTTAAATGCGGTCCCACTGTCCTTTGATTATGGTCTTTATCAGTTATTAATGACTGTGTCTTTTGGTGGAACAATGGTTCTGGAAAAAGGATTCATTTTTCCTGCCATGACCTTGAAGAAAATTGAACAATTTCAAATAACCGGTTTTCCCGGTGTTCCTACCATGTTCTCGGTTATTCTAAATATGGATCTGGAAGGATATGACTTTTCCAGTTTGCGATACATGACAAACACTGCCGCCGCTTTATCCTCCTCACATATCGCCAAAATCAACGAAAAATTCTCCCATGTTAAATTCTATTCCATGTATGGGTTAACTGAAACTAAAAGAACACTTTATTTGCCACCGGAAGATCTGAATAAAAAACCTGAATCTGTTGGAATTCCAATACCGGGAACCGAAGCTTGGATTGTCGACGAAGATGACAACCGCCTGGGACCGAACCAAATTGGGGAGCTAGTTGTAAGAGGACGTCATGTCATGCGAGGCTATTGGCAGGACGAAAAAGCAACAAATTTGAGATACAGACCGGGTTTATATCCGGGTGAAAGAGTCTGCTATTCGGGTGATTTATTTAAAATGGACGAAGACGGATACTTTTATTTCGTTTCCAGAAAAGATGACATCATCAAGAGCCGCGGAGAAAAAGTGTCTCCAAAAGAAGTGGAAAATGCAATTTATAAATTGCCGGGTGTCCAGGATGTTGCAGTCATCGGGGTAGAAGATCCAATTTTTGGGCAGGCAATAAAAGCTTTTATCGTTCTTCATCAAAAAGAATATAGCGTCAATGAAATATTACGTCATTGTAAAAACAATTTGGAAGATTTTATGGTTCCAAAATACATCGAGATTTTGGATGAATTGCCAAAAACAAGCACCGGAAAAATCAAGAAATCAGGATTGAGTTAATCAATATGTGTGGAATTGCAGGAATAATCAATCATAACGCTTCCAACCCCATCTCCGAATCAACCCTGCGCGATATGCTGGCGTTGTTACAACACCGTGGTCCGGATCAATTTGGAATATATCAGGATGACGAATGTGGTTTGGTTAATACCCGATTAAGCATTTTAGATTTGTCAGGTGGGCAACAACCCATCTCCAATCAAGACCAAACCTTATGGATTGTTTATAACGGTGAAATTTTTAATGACTTGCCATTAAAAAAAGAATTGTTAGCGAAAGGTCATCAATTTCAAACAACAACAGACACAGAGGTGGTAATTCACCTTTATGAAGAATACGGACCGAAATTCCTACAAAAAATTAATGGTCAATATGCGATTGCGATTTGGGATACAAAAACAAAAAGCCTATTTTTAGCCAGAGATCGAATGGGCATACGACCACTGTATTATGCCTTCATTAACGGAAATTTTGTTTTTTCATCTGAAATTAAAGCCCTGATGGCAATTGAAAATTTCTCACCTGAAATCGATGAAGTTGTGCTAAAAGAAGTCTTCACATATTGGGGTCCATTGTCACCAAGATCAATTTTTAAAAATGTTTATGAATTGCCTCCCGGATCTTTCTTACATTTTCAAAATGATAATGTAAAAATTGAAACATATTGGAAATTAGACTTTCCGGAACAAAAAATCGAAAAAACAGAAGATGAATATATCGATGAATTTGAAGATTTATTAATCAACGCATCACAAATCCGCTTGCGAGCTGATGTGCCTGTAGGAGCGTATCTAAGTGGTGGTCTAGATTCCTCGACAATCGCAGCAGTAATCCAACAGTTTAGCGATGCTCCTTTGGAGACATTTTCCATACAATTTTCTAATCCGCAATTTGACGAAAAAGAATTTCAAAACCAAATGGTTAATTCTTTGCGGGTAAATCATCATTCATTTACTTGCACTCCGGAAGATATTGGATCAATTTTTCCGGATGTTATCTGGCATACAGAAACGCCTGTTTTGAGAACTTCACCGGCACCAATGTACTTGTTATCCCAATTAGTCCATAAAAATCACTATAAGGTTGTTTTAACCGGCGAAGGCGCAGATGAGATCCTGGGTGGATATGATATTTTTAAGGAAAATTTTATTCGCCGATTTATTGCCAAAGATCTGGATTCAAAATTAAGACCAAAACTTATTCAGGCACTTTACCCGGAAATCCCACAACTCAGTCAAAATGCTTCGTTTCTACAGGCATTTTTTATGAAAGACATTCAGCAGACAAATTCGCCCTATTATTCACATCATTTACGGTGGTCTAACACAGCCAGAAGTCTGAGATTTTTTAAGGATTCAAACGCTTCAGATCCACTCTCATCCTACGAATACCCGGTGCCAATTCCGGCTGAATTTCATTCCTGGAATCCATTAGCCCAGGCTCAATTTCTGGAAATGACGACCTTTCTTGCGCCATATCTTTTATCATCGCAAGGAGATCGCATGGCAATGGCGAATTCGGTTGAAGGAAGATACCCGTTCCTGGATTACAGAATGGTTGAATTTGCCAACAAGTTGCCCTCTACTTACAAATTACGGGGGTTACAGGAAAAATGGATTTTACGGCAATTTGCGAAAAAATTATTGCCTAAAGAAATCTGGCAAAGAAGAAAAAAGCCTTATCGTGCACCCATCCATCAAAGCTTTTTTAGTCCAACAACCAGTGCATATACAAATGAATTATTGAATATCGAAAACATTAAAAATGCCAACTTTTTTTCACCAATGGCAGTTTCAAAATTAGTCAACAAAGCTTCACGCACTGATCAGATAAGTGAAATTGAGGAAATGGCCCTGGTAGGCATTATCAGCACACAATTAGTTCATTCACAATTTACCCAAAGGAAGCATTCATTCCCGAATTTGAATCCGAATGTTCCCATTAAAGTAATTAATCGCACCCTTGCGGGTTTAAATTCCTGAGGAGATGATGATTCATGTCTAGTTCCAATTCTACCAAGCTCAATTTCAAGGAAAGTCTGATGTTGAACCCTGCATCTGAAGTGGATCGAATAACAAGTTGGATACGTGAGGTTGTTCAACAGAAATTTCGAAAGAGAGGTGTAGTTCTTGGTATAAGTGGTGGAATTGATTCATCGGTGGTTTTAGCTTTATGTGTAAAAGCAATGGGACATCAAAACGTCGTTGGACTTCTGCTTCCAGAGTCTGAATCCAGCCCGGAAAGTTCCGATTTAGCGCATTTATTGGCAGATCAACTTCAGATTCAAACTATCACTGAGAATATTAGCGGTGCTCTGATCGGTTCGGGCTGTTATGCACGCAGAGATGAAGCCATTCAGTCAATTTTTCCGGAATTCACCACAGGGTGGAAATCGAAAATTGTTCTTCCCGGAAGTTTATTAGACGATGAAACTTTAAATGTGTTTTATTTAACCGCTATTGATATAGAGGGGAATGAATATCGCAAAAGAATACCGCCAAAGCCCTTTTCACAGATCGTCGCCGCATCAAATTTTAAACAAAGAATGCGTATGTCCATGTTGTATTATCATGGGGAGCGCTTGAATTATGCAGTTGTTGGAACTGCAAATAAAAATGAGCATGAGTTAGGATTTTTTGTTAAGCACGGTGATGGTGGTGTTGATTTACAACCAATTTTGCACCTCTTTAAGAGTCAGGTTTATCAGCTTGCCAAATTCCTGGAAATCCCCGAGGAAATACAATCCAGAACCCCGACTTCAGATACCTACAGTGCAGGTAGTAGCCAGGAAGAATTTTTCTTCCGTTTACCATTTGAAATTCTCGATACGATTTGGTTCGGATTGGAGCATAATATTCCCGCTAAGGATGTTGCTCAAAGTTTGGGAATAAATGAAGAACAGGTAAATCGTGTATTCAAAGACATCCTGAATAAAAAGAAAAATACAGAATATCTCCGCCAAAATACGTTGAGATTAACTTGAAGATACAATAAATGAATAGACAATTTCCTGCGCTTCGAGGTATTGCAATTTTCCTAGTAATCATCAATCACAGCATTGTGTTGAGTTTACAGACGATAAGCCAGTTTAATCTTCCGCGTGTTTCTCCCCTGGAAAAAGGATTTTTATTGGCCATAAAAGAAATTGGTGTTTTGGCAGTACCAATTTTCCTATTTCTGGCTGGTGCATTCATGATGTACTCTTTGTCCGGAAAAACGATAAAAGAAGGGTATCGCCTGATCATCCCAGCTTTAAAAAATGCTGTCATCCCATACATATTATGGTCAGTAATTTTTTATTTATTAATGTTTGGTATCAATCATGAGACCTATTCAATTCTTGGTTATATAAAAAATTTGCTGGTTGGATATCCATACAATTTTGTACCCATATTAGTATTTTTTATTTTATTGTCCCCAATACTAGCCTGGTTTAGCAAGAAATTTCCTGTGATGACAATCGCATTATTGTTGATGTATCAAATAGTTTTATTAAATATTCAATTACCCGGCGTTTTAGGATTTGTTTTTCCAAACTGGATGAATATTGTTTCCATGCCCATTTTGGGTCTCCCATTAACCTTATGGGCGGTTTTTTATGGTTTTGGTATGGTATATATTCAAAATTCCGAAAAATATAAAAGAATATTTAGCCCTGTCATTATCCTTATTGGTCTTTTTTCTTTAGCGCTTTTTATAGTAGCGGCTTTAAGAGAAATCGGGTTGATACAGTTCCAATTAGCCGAGTGGTTATTACCAATCATAACAATGCTGCTTCTACCATTTATCAATCGAAATTCAATACCGTTTGTTCGTTTTTTTGAAGGTCTAGGTAAAAGATCCTATGGGATTTACTTTATGAACCTTATTATTATCAAATTGTTAGTTTTTTTCTTAGCCAAAATATTCCCAATCATTTTTCGGGTTGAAAGCTTATTGGTAATAATCCTTTCCATAGTCACATACTTTACCACCACATTTCTGATGGAAAAGTTGGAAAAAAGTTCTGCTAGAAAATATTATCGTTATATTTTTGGTTAATTCATTTTCTTAATACGCTTCGATTATTGCAATCAAATTTTGAATATAAAACAGATCGCCACGATCAAAAGCCGGCGCATCTAAATATTTTTGTAATTCGTCGGCATCTAATTTTAAGATATAAGCATATGCCTGGAATAATGCTCCGTAATCATAAAGATTTTGACGAACTCCTTCATTTACAACTGCATTAAATCGGGCCAGGAACCAATAGGGGGCAGTATCGTTATATTCGTTCAATGCTGTTTGGATTTTTGCGTAAATATTCTGATTAAGAAAATCGCCAAATTCCGGGGTTAAATAGATGAAATTGCGCGACACATTCAAAGTTCTGAGGTGATAACTCCCGACATCATTCTTCCAGTACGTGTCTTTATTAAAATTCTGTGAACGCAAATTCATCAATCTATTCATTTCATTCGTAACCTGAGTACGTAAAGTACTGTCTTCTGTGGCTTTACCTGCTAAGGTTTGCAACTGTAAAAACCCATAATAGCCAGCAACGTAAGCATTATGTTCAAAGGGTCGTTGATAAAGGTAGTCATTTGTTGCTAATGGTGGAGTGGGAACTGCTAATTTACTTTTCGCTAACGCATAAGCAGTTTGGACGTCTTCCGGTACAATTTGCGCGTATTTCCACATCGCATAAAAATTAAGTGGAGGGTATGGCCAGGAAAAACGTGGATCAAATCCAAAAGTAGGTCCAATATCATCTACCGCAGCTTGTACTTCTTCAGGTAATGGCATCCATTCCCGAGGCGCACCATCCCGCCAACCGGTCTTTTGATACATATTCGGATCAAAATATAGGTCAAATTCTTCGATCAGATATTGTTTTAAAGCTGGTTGCATGGAAGCAGGTACATAGGGATATGCTCTGGCCAGAGCATATAAAGTTTCTCCCGGGTTTTCAAAATAATTATAAAGCTGGCTGTAATTACTGAATTGACCATTATTTGTATATCCGGGTCTCAAATGACCGGCATCGAGCATTTTTTGGATTTCAACGGCTAATTTTTGTGTAAATTCAGATTGTTGTTTAGGATCCTGTTGGTCCGATTGATCATTAATTTGCAATAAAGGTTTTTCAATCGTCGGTGACGAAGTTCCATAGGAAATTATTGCGTTAGAACGGTGGACGTATAGATTTCCCTGGTATGGAATAATCGGGTTTTGATCCCCATGATTGTTATAGATCCCGTTTACCGTTCCATAATTTCCACGAAGATCACTATCGGTTTCTGCATACCACATTTCATCATACCCCTGGATCTGGGAAGTCAAGGGTACACCGTAATTCCATAAGGCACCCACGCGTAGCATTTCCAATGCAAACCAATCTCCTACGCGATCACAGCACAAATTTCTATAAACGGTATTACCTCCGATGGAAATAGCTTGCGGTTCATCAACGGCACCTTGGCCACCTGCTAAACTTAAATATTTCGTTCCAATCCGCCAACCCATTACTTTCAACTGTGGAATACTGAACTTTTGCATAATTGTTGAATAGTAAATAATCCCATCAGGACCAACGACCGGTGGATATTGATTGCCTGATTGAGTTCCTACAGAGACAGATGGTGCATATTCAACTTTTCCATCATTATCACTATCAAACGTAAATTCTCTTCCATCATTTCTGCTCAGTACAATTAATGTCCTTCGATCATCGTGATTTCCAGCTTCCAAATAATTTGTTATTCGGCTGGCATCCAAAACTTTTTTGCCGTTAGCCCAACTCTGATTACTGATTTCAGGACCGATGAAAGTTCCATCCGCTGAAGTTCCAAACAATCCATCCCGATCAATGTCGAAAATTCTGCCGTATGGATTTCCTTGTGGATCATTAATACTCATTGAACCCGGATTCATCCCGGTTCGATAGCCGGATGCAGCTGAAAATACAACCATATCCCCATATATGACCGGCCAAAATGATCCATAACCATCTCCGGGTAATAATCCGGATTTCCAAACCAGACTTCCATTGCTGGTCCTGAGAGCGTAGGCATGGTTATCATAAGAAGCAAAATACACAATACCATCAGCATACGCAGCCGTTAAATCGATTAAACCATTGGTTTTATATTTCCATAAAAGTGAGCCCTGTTGGGAAGTACCATGTGCTCCAATCGCGTAAAAATATCCGTCTCTGTTCCCTAAAAGGACTTTTCCATCAACGACCAATGGATTGGTTGAGAAACCGGCACCGACATCATCAAATGACCAAAGAAATGCACCATCTGATGCACGTAATGCGTACAAATTTTTATCCAGACCACCTACATAAACTATTCCATTATCGACAGTTGGAGAATTTCCGAGGGGTAATTCAGTGTCAAATCTCCAAACCTCATCACCATTCGCAGCGTTCAATGCATATAATCCACGTGAAGTGGCCACAAAAATTAATCCTTGAGATGCAATCAGTTGCACATTTGGACGAATAAAAGCTTCGATTGGACGATACCATTCAACCACCATCTGGTTTTCCCTTACATCGGTTGATGACCAGGAAGTACGTTGGGGATTCCCAGCTACTGTAGCCCAGTCACCATTTCCTGCTGGTGGTGATGTTGGAGTAACTGGGGGTGAACTTGGCGTTGAAGTAGGTAACCCACCACCGACTTGTTGCGGAGAAATCATCAGAGGTAAAAATACCGTATTTGGAGGAAATTCTTCATCCAGAACAGGAGTCGGTGTAACCAAAGTGTCCATATCAGGCGTTGCAGTTTCCGTTATACCTGTTGGTGGGATAGGATATTTCATACACGCACTAAAAAAGGTAATCAGAAATAATAATAAAATAATTGCGCTAATTCGTTTTTTCATTTTTCCTCTATGATTCTTTCCAGCCTGTTAATCTGGCCATCATGTACCAAAATAGTTTTGCCCCTCTTTCTCTTCCTAATTCATTTAAGTGGCCTGAGACTTTTTCTTCCGTATAATTCTGACAAATCACAGGAAGCTGATTTTGATCGAGACAAAGAACTCCATTTGGATCATGGGATTCAAAATCCGCCAGGTCGACTAATATTTTGTTGTGTTCTCTTGCATACGATCGTAGCATTTCATTAAATTTTGTCGTATTAACTTGACCTTCCTGTGCCAGAGACATCGTCCACCAAACAAAAACTTTATCGGGATATTTGTTTTCTAAAGCTTCCAGTTTATCGATGTAAAGTTTTTGAAAATTCTCTTCTTCAGATATTTCCGGAAAGGTAGTACCATCCAAACCATCAATATATCCTACGGTAAACATCAAAACATCATATTCGGAACCCTGTGATTCGGTTTCTCTGACAAAATCATCAACTTTTTCTATCCAGCCCGGATTTCCCCGAAACTGAATGATCCAGTTTGATGAATCAAATTTCAGATCATGGAAAGAGCTGCAGGAATTTGGTCTGCGACCGGGGAAATTCCCGTACATACATTCCAATCCATAGCGGATATTTTCTTCAACAGATGCTCCCCGAAACAAAACCTTGATTGATGATGCTTCACGAATAACATCGTCCGGAATCAAATTAAATTTATCTATCGAAGTATGATCGATCAAGTTATAGTTGGTGTTTCCAATGTTGTTATTGTTGTCATTCTCTATAGTTATTGTTTCAGTAACAACCATATCGGTAGATATCGGTGTCAACTCAATCGTTTTTTCAATGATCGGCGTTGATATAGGTGCAATGATAGTCTCTACAAAAGTTGGGAGTACCGTTGCATTTTTTGTAAATTCAATAATTGGATAGCTCGTTGGAACAATGTTTTCTTCCATCTGTGATGAACTTTGGCAGCTAACCATTAACGTCAGGAATAGAACGAAAAGAAAAATTTTTTTAATCATAATGTTCGTTTCTTGTCTCAAGGTTGGTTAACCAAGTTAACAAAATATATCATGTTTGTCAATATTAAAATGGACTTATGCTTTACATATACTTTTCAAAAATTTTAATTCTCCTTACAATTTTTTCGACTGGTTCTAATCTTTTACAGATTACAAACCAGTGGTCTTCTATCCAACAAATACCAAATTTCCAGGACACAGCACGTGCCCCACTGCTTGTAGCTGATCGGGAACGAAATATCCATGTATTTAATTACGAATCGATCACCCCGTTACAAAATGCGATCATGTACCGGAAATGGAATCCTGAAGATGGCTGGTCACCACCTGTTGATATCATTTTAGTTGGTCTTGGCGGTGGCCCTCAAACGTTGCAAGGAGTTGTGATTGACGAAAATCAGACGATCCATATTATTTTCTACATCGGTACCGACCAGAGTGGTGATATGTATTATTCCTTTGCAAAAGCGAATAAAGCGAATGATGCTTCTTCCTGGGCAAAACCAATCATAATCGGGAAAAAAGCCGGTCCATTACCTTTTGCCAATTTAAGCATATCGGAGAACAAACACCTTTTTGTTTTTTATGGAAGTGAATTAGAAGGAAATGGGCTTTACATGGTGCAGTCTGAAAACTTAGGAGAAAACTGGTCCCAACCTTTACCTTTGTATATCGTCACACAAGATAAAAGATGGCCTGCCGCAATTCGGTCAACCATAGGACCGGATGGAAAAGTGCATGTTGTTTGGAGTATTGTAAGTGATTTAGGTGTTGGTGAAGAAATCCATTACGGCAGATTAAATTCCGAATTAAATGGATTAGAGATCGAGACAATCATCGCAAAAAGGGAAGGATCTGACTACTCAACAAGCTGGCCTGAAATAATCCATGACGGTAAACAATTAATTCTTCTGTTTCAGGATAGTTTTCCGGCAACCCGTTTTATGACCATTTCAAAAGATAATGGTGAAACCTGGACATTACCGATACAGCCATTTCCATATATTGGTGAATATGAATTTACATCTATGAAAAAAGACAGCGACAGCGAAATTCATCTGGTTCTTGGAAACCGTATCGGAAATCCTGAAATTCACGGTATGTGGTATAGCAAGTGGCTTGGAAATCGATGGTCTTCCCTTGAACCGATTACCTCGGGACCTGTTACGTCGGTCTATGATCCATCCGCACCACAATCCGTTATTTTGCAAGGCAATATTCTTTTTGTGACCTGGTGGAACAATGTGCAAAGAGATAAGTTAACCGGCGCATGGTTTTCATATAAAAAACTGGATTCACAGGAATTAAGCATTATTCCAATTAACACCCCGACCCCCACGGCCACTCCTTTTGAAACCCCTATTGTGACTCCGACGAAACAAATTTCCGCAACACCAGATGCCATAAACCAAAATTTCAATTCCAATTCAGCAAGCTACATGCCAGCATCATCTATATTTTTAGGATTTATTCCGGCAGTATTAATCATCATCGCCTTATACACTTATAAGAAAAAGCAAGGATAGTATTCATGTATTCCGGTTTGAAAAAGACTGAATTAATTAACTATAAAGATTTATTAATTGCCTGGACATCCCGAATTATTCGTGCAAGGTACCAGCAATCCATTCTGGGTGGTCTTTGGGCAATATTGCAACCAGTAGCAACTGTATTGATATTTACGGTGGTATTTTCTTATTTTCTTAAAGTGGATACGGGAAATATTCCTTATATTGTGTTTTCTTATACAGCAATGGTTCCTTGGTTATTTTTTTCAACTTCAATTAATGAAATGGTGGAATCAATCGTAAGCAACATGAATCTGGTCAGTAAAATATATTTTCCTCGTGAAATCCTCGTCATGTCAACTTTATTCGCCCGTTTAGTCGATTTTTTGATCGCTTTTATGCTCTTAATAGTCTTGATTATCATTTATCAAATTCCAGTTCAATTGACAACCTGGTTATTTTTGCCAATCCTTTTATTGTGTCAGGCTTTTTTGGCACTTGGGATTGGTTTTTTTGTTTCAGCGTTAAATGCATTTTATAGAGACGTAAAACATGTAATTACTTTAATCATGCAATTATGGTTATACGCTACACCCATTATTTACCCAATCAGTATCGTCCCGGAATCAATTAAAAAAATCTATTTATTTAATCCGATGGTAGGAATCATCGAAGGATACCGGTCAGTTCTCCTTTATCAAAAAATACCTGATAGCTCATTCATTTATTCAATCGTGATCTCAGTCATCATTCTTTTACTGGGTTATTTATTCTTTAAAAAGGTAGAAATGCATTTTGCAGACATTATATAAATTGGAAACTACATGACCGAGAAAATAATTTTAAACAATGTATCGAAAAAATATCGGATTGGAAAATCTTCATTAAATATCCGCACACTTTTTAATCCCAAAAAGCCTGTGACAAAATATCACTGGGCAGTAAAAGATATAAATTTCGGTTTAAACTCCGGTGAATCTCTGGGAATTATTGGACCAAATGGTGCCGGAAAAACGACCATCCTTAAACTTTTATCGAGAGTGACATTTCCCACCAGTGGAACGATTGAAATGAATGGAAGGTTTAGTGCGTTAATTGAACTTGGCGCAGGTTTTCACCCGGAATTAAGCGGCAGAGAAAATGTTTTTCTAAACGGAACTATTTTAGGGATGCGAAAAATTGACATTCAACGTAGATTTGACCAAATTGTAGAATTTGCTGGAATTGAAAAATTTATTGATACACCCGTAAAACGATATTCTTCCGGTATGTACGCTCGTCTCGGTTTTTCGGTCGCAGCCCATGTAGATCCGGAAATTTTACTTGTAGATGAAGTTTTAGCTGTCGGAGATATGGCTTTTCAGAAAAAATGTTATGAACGAATGCTGGACCTTATTCAGAATGGAACCACCCTGATATTTGTCTCTCATAACATGCGGGCAGTCCAAAAAGTTTGCCAAAGAAGTATTGTGATGTATCGCGGTCAGATAGCATTTCATGGATCTTCTTCAGACGCAACTGCAGAATATTCCAATATATTACGAAAAGCGGCTACTGAAAATTCAGATATCGCACCAGAAAATATCGTGGACGGAATCGGGCAAAGAATCATGACTCATGAAGCATTGATCGAACATGTTGAAATACGAAAAAATGATGGTACTTCTTCGTTTTCTTTTGAATCGGGAGATAAAGTGCGAGTACATGCAAGTGTAAAAACTACTGCAATTGTAGAATCTCCGGTTATCGCCATTACGATCAGGACTCCGGAAGGACAAGTAGTTTATGATTTCACAACAGAATGGGCAGAAATTGAAACGCCAACATTTCAGGCAAATAAAACTCTAGTACTTGAATTTCCACTTGAATTAAACCTCTCATCGGGAACATTCCAACTAGGTGTGAACATGGCTTACAAAGATTTGTCCAGATATTATGACAGAATCGATCGTGCATTAGATTTTGTGATCACCTCTTCTAATGGATCAAGAGGGATAAGTGATCTAAAAGCGGGCGTAGAGATATTCGATGATTCAGGCAAGATTTTTCAATAAACAAAACTAATTTATGGAATCACAAATCACAGCAAACAAGAATAATCCAAGAATTATTTCGTTCTTAAATCATCATTTTTGGATTGTACCAACATTGATTTCAGTCGCGATATTTTTTGTCACTACCCATCACGGCATTGGATTATCTCCCGATTCGATTGCCTACTTGGGAGTAGCGGAAAACATAAAAAATGGATCAGGTATTACAGTTCCATATGGATTACCACCAAACCAGCCATTAACACAATTTCCTCCTCTGCTTCCGATTTTATTGGCGTTGATTTCAGAAATCGGAATTTCAATCGCCACAAGTGCAAAAATCCTAAATTTTGTATTATTAATCATATTTATTGGTTTATCGTATTTGATTATCTGGAAGATCAATGCAAAGCCATCATTTTTTAGGTCGGCAATATTTTTATTTATTTCAGTATTCATTTCAACGATATCTATTTTTAATATGTTATGGTCCGAGCCACTCATGATCGTTCTCGGTATGGGTGGGCTTTTGGTGTTCAATGATTCACAATCAAAAAACAACCTATTCGTTGCCTTTCTTGCTGGTTTTATCTTCGCTTTAGCAATCACTTCAAGATATGCAGGCATTACATTTTTATTTTCAGCTCTATTTTTTGTCCTAATTAATAAATTAATTTCATGGAAAAGAAAGCTGCTTCATTGGTTTTTCTTATTGACACCTACTCTAACAATTTTGCCTGTTTGGTTGTTAAGAGATATTGGAAATGGTGTTTCTTCAACTGGTAGATCAATAAACTTTCACCCATTAACGATTTCACATGTTCACCAATTGCTCAATACAATTGCAAGTTGGTTTCAGTTACAAGGCTCAACTGCTACAATCATTAAACTTTCTGTTTCCTTATTACTAATAGGATTTTTTGTGGTGATTGGCTGGGTTTTAATTTTCTCGAAAAGAGTAAACGAACAAAACATTGCAAAAATATTAATCGTTTTTGGTTTTATCTATATGTTGTTTGTCACATTCTCCATTATTTTCCTGGATGCTAATATTCCACTAGACACAAGAATTCTCTCTCCCCTTTTGGTGATTCTTCTGCTTTTGATCGCATATATTCCCAAATTAAATATTCCACTTTCAATCCGGATTAAGAATTTATCCAAAATATTTGTTGTAATAATCCCAATTTTCACCATCTTCGTATTCCTAAATAATTTTCCGTTATTAAAACAAGCCTATCAAAACGGAATTGGGTTTAATAGTTTGGCTTGGAAAAATTTTGAATCTCTTAAATATGTCAATAAACTTGATGGAAATTACCAACTCATCAGTAATGCTCCGGAACCAGTTTATTTTTACACAAACCATGAAGTTTACAGCCTTCCAAAAAAGTTCCTTTCTATGCAGCAGGAAGAGAATTTGAATTATCAGTCCGAGCTTCAAGAATTAATATCAAATGAATTAATCGAGGAAACATATTTCGTCTTTTTTCATGATATTAAAGGCGGAAGTGAATCCGATATTTCTGTGCTACAGACAGAATTTCAATTTGAATTGGAAAATGGCTTTAAAGAAGCGACGATTTATAAATACATTCCGGGAAACAATTAAATGGAACAATTGGTCAGTATCATCATCCCAGCTTATAACCAGGCTAGATATTTAAAATCAGCCATCAAAAGTGTTTTGGCTCAAACATATACGTTCTGGGAATGTATTGTGGTGGATGATGGATCAACAGATAACACTTTTGAACAAGTCCATCAATTCAAACATCCAAAAATCAAATATATCTACCAGAATAATGCCGGACTGTCAGCGGCAAGAAATACTGGAATGGAAGCTTCTAAAGGGGAATTTTTATCATTTTTAGATTCTGATGATTGTTTTGCACCAAAAAAACTTGAACTATTAATTGAGAAAATGAATAATTGTTCAGATTTAGCTCTTGTCGCAGGTAATGCTGCGTTAATTGACGAAAATGGAAACACCATAAGGCGTAAATTCGAAAGTTCTCTTCCTGACAAAATCCACAAATTGTTATTTGGGAATCCATTGCATGTTGGGAGCGTATTACTTCGTAGAGAATGGTATTTAAAAATTGGACTATTTGACACAAATCTGCGATCATACGAAGATTGGGATTATTGGCTGAGAATCGTTATGGCAGGCGGAAAAATGGAATCAATAAATGAAATTGTTTCATTCTATCGATTTCACACCTCTCAAATGACCAGAAATGCAAATCAAATGACTGAAGCTAGTTTTGCGGTATTAAAAAAAGTCTTCGATAACCCAAATCCATTACCGGAATGGCAACCATATAAATTTCAAGCATTTAGTCATTCATATCTGAGAGCAGCAGCAAATGCTTATTTATCAGAAGATTTTCCAAACGCAAAAATTTTCCTAACAGAAGCCTGTAGGTTAAATCCTGACCTGCTTAAAAATAAAGGGGATTTATTAATCAGAAAGTTTTTTGGATGGTCAGAATTACCAAAAGTAAAATCACCATTTCAATTTATCAAGTCAATTCTAGAGAATTTGCCAAATGAGATTATCGATGGTTTGCCAAAGAAGATTTCTAAAATTTTATCAAAATTCGCCATAGAAAAGGGTTTTGAATCTTACCAAAATCAAGATTATTTCAATGCGTATCAATACTTAATGCAAGGGCTTCGCCTGGACTGGTCATGGGTAATCAACCGTGGAGTCATTAAAATTATTCTTTCTCTGTATCTTAATGGCAAAAACAAAGAAGAAAAATCAGAATATATTACAAACACAATTAAATAATACATTTACAAGGATTAATAATGCCAAGATTTTTTCTGCCACATCAATTTGTTCCATATGTCATTCTTTTCATTGAGAGAGATGGTTCTACTTATCTATCCAGTTTACTTTCATCACATCCAAATATTGAAGCAGTTTATGAAAGATTTGCAGTTCTTAAGCAAAAAAACGCCACTTCTGAAGACCAACTCGACTGGGCAGAAAAATTTTTTACTCCCGCAATTATTAATACGGTTAGTGCCCGGGGTTTTAAAACGAAATTAATTGACATTTTGGATAAACAAAAATTCCAGGAGCTTTGCATAAAGAAGAATATAAGAATTATTCATATGCATAGACGCAACAGAATAAAAGCTGTAATTTCAAAAATAAATGCAAAAAGGTTATATGACAAATCCGGTTATTGGAATTTATATCAGGAAAAAGACCGGATTCCGGCTACATTATTTGAAATTAGTCAAATCGATGAATTAATCAATGAACGTGAAGTTTTCGAGCAGGATTTGGACAATTACGTAACAAATTTAAAACTTCCAACATTAAAAGTAACTTACGAGGAACTTTTGACAAAAAAAGATGAATCATTAAAAATCATTTTTGACTTTTTAAAAGTACCGAATAAACCAGTCGATTCAAAGACGATTAAACACACAGATGATGATCTTAGAAATGTGATCTTAAACTTCGAGGATGTAAGAAATCATTATGTTAATACACCTTATTTTGATATGTTTTCAGAGACAATAGGATGAGGAAATTAACGATATGACAGGAATATACGGTTTTCACAAACAGCAAACAACGGATTCTTCTGCTGATTTACTTCAAAAAATAGTTCTGCGTCTGGGAAGCTTAAATCATGAGCAAGAATCTCGAACAATTCAAAATGGATTTGGCATCGTTCAATTTGATTTCAATTTTAAAAATTTACAGAACCAACCAGTCTGGAATGACAACCATTCTATCGCGACATTTTTTATTGGTGAAATTTTTAATCAGGATGATTTGGCCAAAAAGTACAACATAACCTATTCTTCCGGTAATAAGTTCAGTGATTGTGAATTAATAGCTCGCCTCTATGAAAAAACGGGAACTGATTTTGCTGTTTCGTTGAATGGGTCATTTTTAATTCTTATATACGAGTTGGATACTGAGAAGCTAATTATCATTAATGACCGGCTTGGATTGTTCCCTTTATATTATTCAATTGTCGAAAATGGATTGATTTTCGGAACGACAATTCAAGGAATATTAGCTGATAAATCCATTCAAAGAGAACCAGATCTTACCGCAATTTCTGAATTCCTCACATTCGACCACATGCTCGGTCAAAGAACAATGATTGATGCAATCAAGTTGTTACCTCAGAGCAGTATCCTCAAATATGAAAATCATCGACTAAAAATTTCGTCTTACTATAATTTTGAATTTACAAAAAAACATCCATTAAAAACAGATGATGCATATATCGAAGAATTAATCCATTATATGCGTCAGGCTGTAGCGCGACAATCTATTTCCAATCTTCCAACCGGTTTACTTCTATCTGGTGGTTTAGATTCAAGGTTCATTTTAGCGATTATGGCTGAACAAAAGCTGCTCGATCTGAATACATTCACGTGGAGTATCCCGGGTTCTGATGATAGCCGATATGCAAAAGAATGTGCTGATAAATCTAAAGCACACCACCATTTTTACGAACTGAAACCCGATTGGCTGGTTGAAAAAGCCGAACAAGCAATTTTACTTACCAGTGGGAATGGTAATCTTACCAATTTACACGCTTTTGCAACTTTGGATGAAGAGGCAAAAATCGCAAATATTATTTATAAGGGATTCATGGGTGATGCAATGTTTGGATTCGGAATTCGCCCTCGCTTTTGGGCTGATTACGATTATGAAACCATGATGGAACAACACATCGAAGCCTATCGTGATTACAGGGTATTAACCTTTGATCCAAATGACCACCATTTATTTTTCACTGATTCATTCATCCAAAAAACAAAAGAAGAGTGGAAAAATGAATTTAATA
This sequence comes from uncultured Anaerolineaceae bacterium, assembly GCA_964586385.1. Taxonomy (GTDB): domain Bacteria; phylum Chloroflexota; class Anaerolineae; order Anaerolineales; family Anaerolineaceae; genus UBA6170. The sequence continues at coordinate 10,206 of CAZPIM010000017.1, read as the reverse complement.
CCGGAATGCTAGCCTGTGGTTGTAATCAGATGGCGGACCACCGAAGCTATTTTGATTTAAAACAACGCGTTCCAAGAATGACTATCAATGGTGTTGATGTCGTTCGAAATAAGACTACGGTCAGACTACCGTTTACAGACAATGACCTGGTCGAATTTTCTTTGACAATTCCACCACATCTTCGTTATCAAAGACAATTGATGAACCGAACCTTCATTCAATATTTTCCGGAGTATGCCAAAATACCGATAGCACAAACCCAATTGCCGATGATGCATTGTGCCCGTGAATTGATGGTTCGAAATAAACAATTTATCCAATGGCATTTGAGAAATCGGGGACTTGAAAAGTTGGCTGGTCCGGTTACCAGACCGTATAAAGATTACAACAATTGGTTTAGAACGACTTTGCGGTCTTGGGTCGAAGGGATATTATTGGATAATACAACTTTAAACCGTGGTTATCTAAAATCGGATGAAATCAAGAAACTGGTTCATGATCATATGGCCGGGAAGAATTACGCTGTAAGGTTGAGTGCTATTCTATCCATCGAACTCTCCCACCGCCTATTCTTGGATTGATAAAGGAATTTGACATGAAATTAGGGGTTGCAATCAACGATACCTGGGCATTTTTTTCTTATGTTTATGCGCTTTTTCAAAAAGAACATCAAACGTCACAATTTAACCCAAGAACATATAACAGCCCTTTCTTGAATGGTCGGATTAACCGATATTTTTACCAAAAGGATCTGAAAACATTCTTAAATAACAACGATGTCTGCTTTTTTGAATGGGCAGGTGAATATTTAGCTCATGCTACAACGCAACCGAAACAGAAAGGGATTGTTACAAGATTACATCGCTATGAGCTCTACCAATGGGCTTCGCAAATCAATTGGGATCGCGTCGACAAAATCATTTTAGTAAGTAAAGCAAAAAAGAATGAAATTGAAGAAAGGTTTCCTTCGACAATCGGAAAAACAATCGTGATTCCAGAAGGCGTAAATCTCAATAACTTCGTATTTAATCCTCAACCTTTTAGAAAGCAATTGGGAATTCTTGGTCATCTTAGCCCAAGGAAAAGAGTTTATGAATTGGTTTTAGCTTTTTTTGAGGGTGGTTTTCATCAAATGGGATATACATTGCATATTGGTGGCGGTCAGCATCCAAAATTCCCGGATTATTATTATTCCCTGATTGGTTTAGTGAAAAGATTAGGCATTTCAAGCAATGTCATTTTTCATGACCATGTCAGCGAACCAAAAAATTGGTTCGGATTGATTGACATCCTCATCTCGAATAGTTATTCCGAAGGACTCCAGGTATCCCCAATGGAAGCTATGGCAAGTGGAATTTACTGTCTTTCACATCACTGGGATGGCTCAGAAGAATTATTGCCTGATCAATATTTATTTAATACGTCATCTGACCTAAAAGAAAAAATTCTTTCCTATTCAGAATTTTCTGAGAATCAAAAATTGGAAGAAAGAAAATTTCAAAGGACATTAGTTGAACAAAATTTTAATATCGAAAAAATCAGTAAAGATATTTTACAGGTTGTAAATGAAGTTGGTGAACTAGTTACATGAAAATCTCCTACATCATGCAAAACGGAGTCAATATTATTACACCTCCGTTTGACGGTCCTGCAGAACATGTCAGAAACGTGGTCTTTGAATTAAAAAGACTGGGGCATGAGGTCGATGTTTTGATTCAATTAAAGCAAAGTTATTTTCTCTCACATGATTTGTTGCAATTTGAGCAAATTGATCCGCACGAAAAAGATCAGAAAATCCTTTTACTGTTCGAAAAAGTAATCAGAAGAATTCAAAGCACATTTCACCTGCCCTATTTTGCGTTGTTTGAAAGTTTACGTTTTTCCAGGATATGCCGTCATTACTTATCAAATACCGAAATTTTTTTGGAACGTATTAGCTGGATGGG
>CAZPIM010000017.1:6262-8160 GCA_964586385.1 uncultured Anaerolineaceae bacterium | reverse complement strand
GGCTTTTATCCCTGGCATGGTACAGATGTATTAATCGAAGCATTTAAGAATTGTCTTGAAGAGAATCCAAAGATTCATCTCACATTAATTGGTGCAGGGAATGGTTTAGAAGATGCCAGAAAATATGTAAAAAAAATCAATCTGGAAGACAAAATTGAATTTACAGGTCAATTAGCACCCAAGGATTTCGCTCCGCTTTTAGCAAATTCAGATATTGCAGTTTCTCCATATTGTGGATGGGTAGAATATTCCGGATTAAAAATTTTTGATTATAAAGCAGCAGGCCTGGCAATCATCGCAAGTGGTGAAGGAGATCAACCCAAGACCTTGATACAAGGAAAAACCGGCATGATTGTCCCACCATGTGATTTAACTTCGTTGACCCAAGGTCTTAAATTACTGATTGATGATCAACAATTGCGCGTTGAATTAGGGAAAAATGCCCGCATTGACGCAGAGGAATCCCATTCCTGGAAAAAGACAGGAGAAAAGGTGGAACATTTATTAAAAGACGTATTAAATAAGGCGGGAAATTGATGGAATTTATCACTGGAAAAGTGTCTATCATGATGCCGGTTTTTAATGGTGAAAAATATATTGAATCTGCCATTACTTCCATCCTTGATCAGACATATCAGGATTGGGAATTAATTGTTGTAAACGATGGGTCAACGGACCAGACAACAACAATTTTGGATAGATTTCAGGATGGCAGGATTAATATTATCCATCAAAAAAATCAGGGAGAAGCAGTAGCACGAAATACTGCACTCTCGTCTATGAATGGTGAATTTCTCTCTTTTTTGGATGCAGATGATCTTTACTTTCCCGGCTTTTTAGAGTCAATGACTGGTTTTCTTACGAATCAACCTGCAATTGATGCATGTTATTGTGATGGTTGGTATATTGATACACAGGATATTATCTTGACGCAACTTTCCGGTCAGAGACGTGGACCCTTTGAAGGCGATATTTTTGAACCTCTCATTCGTGCATCTGATGTTTTTGGTCCCCCTACCTGCACACTCATTCGAAGAAAATTGGTACATGAACATCAGATCCAATTTGATCCGCGAATCGTTATCGGCCCGGATTGGGACTTTTTCATAAAAGTTGCGCAATTCTCCAAATGGAAATATCTTGATTATCAAGGTGTCAAATACCGTGTTCATCAAACAAATATAACTTTGACAACCAGTTCATCAAAACGTCGCGAATCATTGGCTATTTGCCGTGAAAATGCCATCAGGAACGTCCGATTTCAAGATTGTGCTGAAGAAGTTAAATATTATGTGTTTTATGATTTGCTGATTAATATACTCTTCGACCAACCAGAACGACTTAATGCCTGGTTACTAAGTGAAAATTTTAAATCGCTTTCATCGAAAAATAAAGCAAAACTATTACGATTATCTGCAGCGGAATTAATATCGGGAAAGAAGGCTATTCCGCTTGCAAATGCATGGTTAATGGATTCTCTCTCCCTTAATCGACGCGATATGAAGACCGTTTTCATTTACAACTTAAACAAATTTGCACCAAACCTTTGTCAGAAAATTTTGTTTAAACGGCATAACTCGGTACAATCTGCACATAATTCACCATTTAAAATTACTGCAAAATAATTTTTTTGATTACGTTTTTATTATTTTATAAATTAGTTGGATTATTACAAATTAATAAAGGTTATTGTGAACTCACCTTCGGAGGTTGTGGACATTTCACTAAATCCTCAACTTTTTTGAATTAAACAGGATTCTGAATGAAAAAAGCAATTGTGATTGGAATTAACGGACAGGATGGTTCCTATTTATCTGAGTGGCTGGTCAGAAATGAATATCAGGTACTCGGGTGGGTTCGACCAGCAAGATTAAATTCAATCGATATTTCGCCAAATG
>CAZPIM010000017.1:0-6162 GCA_964586385.1 uncultured Anaerolineaceae bacterium | reverse complement strand
TATTACCATGGTTTATTCGCAGTTTCCGGAATTTTATTCAATCATGAAAGCCCCAGAAGGGGTTTGGATTTTGTCACCCGAAAAATTTCCAGAACTGCAGCACAAATAAAACTTGGATTGGCTTCTGAATTGAAACTTGGCGATTTGGATGCAAGACGTGATTGGGGATATGCACCTGAATACGTTCAATCCATGTGGTTAATGTTGCAACATGAATGCCCTGGTGTGTATGTTATCGGAACTGGAGAAACACACTCGGTGAGGGAATTTTGTCAAAACGCTTTTGAATATTTAGATTTAGATTATCAGCAATTTGTATTTCAAGATGAGAATTTGTTACGGCCAAAAGAAAAAGTCCAATTAGTCGCAAACACTTTAAGAGCAAAGGAAATTCTTGGATGGGAAGCAACAACCCATTTTAAAAACATTGTCGAAATCATGGTCTCATCAGATCTAGAAAAATTGCAGAATGGAGAACTTAATAAATCCTTTTCAGAAAAGTTCTCATCGGGTGGAAATTAGTCGATATGAAAATTGCCGTTTTCCATAATTTGCCTTCCGGAGGTGCCAAACGAATGATGTTTGAACTAATTCGACGTTTGGCTGGTCAACATGAATTTCATGTTTTTACGTTTACTCAAGCAAATCATGAATTTTGTGATATTCGCCCATACGTTCGTTCTCACCAAATTTATGAGTATAAAGACGGAAAATTGTTTAAATCACCATTTGGAAGATTAAATCAATTCATTCGATATCTTAATTTAAATCGACTGATTAGACTTAATCAAAGAATCGGCAATGAGATCGATGAGGGTAATTACGATTTTGTGTGGGTAAATCCCTGTCAGGTTCAAAATAGCCCGGCAGTTTTGCGATTTATAAAAAAAACACCAAAAATGTTTCTTTGTCAGGAGCCTTTAAGGATATTGTATGAAGGAATGCCTGCCAGACCGTATGATAAAAAAGAAAATCAAATTAAGAAAATGCTGGATATCATTGACCCATTTCGAAGGTTATTTTTCCAACAACTGAAAAAAAATGACAAGAAAAACATCAATAATGCGAATCTTATTTTGGTGAATTCAAATTTTATGAGAGAAAGTGTATCCAATGTATACCAAGTTTCACCAAAAACGAGTTACGCAGGCGTAGATATAGATTTCTTTGACACCGATCAATATCAGAAAGAAGATTTTTTCTTTTCGGTAGGTTCTCTTACCCCACTCAAAGGATTCGATTTTCTCATTCGTGCAATTGGTTTATTACCTCAAGAATCACGTCTGCCTTTGGTGATTGCCAGTAATTTTGAAAATCCACCCGAAAAAACATATATTTCAGATCTGGCAAAAAGTTTAAATGTTGATCTACATTTGTTGTTAGGAATAAGTGATGATTTACTCAAGGAGCTTTACAACAAGGCGAAAATCACTTTATACGCTCCTATTCGCGAACCATTTGGTTTAGTCGCAATCGAATCGATGGCTTCCGGAACACCAGTCATCGGTGTTGCTGAAGGTGGCTTAAAAGAAACGATTGTGCATGGAAGTACCGGATATTTAACAAATCGAGACGAAAAAGAATTTGCAGCAGCAATATTGAATTTGTTATCTGATTTCAAAAAAATCGAGGAATTCGGAAAATCTGCCAAACTGGAAGCGAAAAAGAATTGGTCCTGGGATCAATCTGCAAGAAGCTTTGAAAAATATTTTACGGAAATTACGAAAGTATGAACCACCTGATAATTACAGAAATTAGTGAGGATTGATCCATGGACTTTAATTGGACAAAAGAACAAATCGATTTAAAAGACTCGACGATTGCATTCGCCAAGAATGAATTAAGCAATAATTTTATTGAGCGCGATAAGTCAGGGACTTTTTCCCGTCAGGATTGGCAAAAGATTGCTGATTTTGGCGTGATAGGATATCCGATGCCAAAAGAATATGGCGGAAAAGAAGGCAATATTCTGAATACGATGTTAATCATGGAAGGATTAGGTTACGGATATCGTGATGCTGCATTGATCTTTGGTATCAATGCGCAAATGTGGAGTGTCCAAATGCCAATTGTTTCCCATGGGACATCCTCCCAAAAGGAAAAATATCTGGCACCAATGATTAAAGGCGATATCATCGGCGGTCATTGTATGTCAGAACCCAATTCCGGATCGGATGCATACAGCTTACAAACCACGGCAGTTAAGGATGGAGATTTTTATATCCTTAATGGCTCCAAAACTTTTATCACAAATGGTCCGATCTCGGATGTGTATTTAGTTTTCGCCACAATTTCACAACAAAAAGGAATGTGGGGAATTACTGCATTCTTAGTGGAAAAAGGTGCGCCCGGGTTAATCGTAAGCCCTGTGATCGACAAAATGGGTCTAAAAACAATACCGATGGGTGCATTAGAACTCCAGGATTGCAGGATACCTGCAGAAAACCGGTTAGGACCGGAGGGTTCAGGTGCACAACTATTTCATGGATCTATGGAATGGGAAAGAAGCTGCATCCTCGCTTCAAGTCTTGGTGCGATGGATTTCCAATTGGAGAACAGCATCAAATTTGTAAAGAACAGAAAGCAATTTGGCAAATCGATCAGTGATTTTCAGTCCGTATCCAATCGCATTGTTGATATGAAAGTTCGCCTTGAAACCGCGCGGTTAATGCTCTATAAAGTAGCCTGGTTAAAGAGCATCGGCAAATCTGCTGTGATGGAAGCAGCCATCGCAAAGTTGTATTTAAGTGAATGTTTCGTTCAATCCAGTCTTGATTCGGTGCGCGTACATGGGGCTAATGGATATTTAACGGATTTTGGGGTGGAGCACGAACTACGCGATTCAATCGGTGGTTTGATATATAGCGGCACATCCGATATTCAAAGAAATATCATAGCCCGTATGCTTGGTCTTTAAGCTCATTTTCAAGAAGGTTCCGTATGGCATCAAATTATCTGCTTCAGCAAGGTATTGCAGAATATGCAAGAAAAACACCAGGAAAAGTAGCTGTTCGTTGTGGTAACGAACAACTTACCTATTTACAATTGTTTCAATTAAGCAATCAATTGGGACGAACCCTCCAGAATTCAGGGGTGGGTAGAGGTGATCGCGTTGGGATCTACATGTTTAAGAATGTATTTTCTGCGGTAGCCATGTATGGGATCATGAGTGCTGGAGCGGCATACGTCCCATTAGATCCTTTTGCACCTATCGAAAGACTGCATTATGTCATTGAAAATTGCAATATCAATATTTTGGTAACACACGACCGAAAACTTAAAGAGATCGATGAATTGTGTCAACTAACGAAATTTAAAAGAATTGTTGGCATCAAAAAAGAAGACCACGATGAAAATTTTGTTTCCTGGGAAGAAGTTCGACAAGCATTATCTACTCCGCTCGAAATCAGATTAACGGAGCAAGATTTAGCATATATTCTATACACATCCGGCTCTACCGGTACTCCGAAAGGGATTGTGCATACCCATCGCAGTGGGCTAAGCTTTGCCAATTGGGCAGTTGAAACCTATCAACTTCATTCAGACGACCGAATCAGTAATCATGCACCTTTGCATTTTGACTTATCCACGTTTGACTTTTTTGCATCTTCTATCGTTGGTGCTACGACCTGTATCATTCCGGAAGCTGTCACTAAATTCCCGGCTTCAATGGCTAAGTGGATTCAGGATGAGAAAATAACTGTCTGGTATTCTGTTCCTTATGCCTTAATTCAAATGATGCAAAGAGCAAATTTATCTGGCCGTGATTTCTCAAGCTTACGATGGATTCTTTTTGCTGGTGAACCTTTCCCGACAAAACATTTACGGGATCTGATGAATCTACTTCCCTCTATTAAGTTCAGTAATTTATATGGACCAACAGAAACGAATGTCTGCACTTTTTACCACGTCCCTGCTATATCCGAGACAAATGATGACCCGATTCCCATTGGTATCGCTTGCAACAATATTGAGGACATCGTAATTGATTCTGAAGGAAGAGAAGTAAAGCAAGGCGAAATTGGCGAATTATTGATACGTGGTGGTGTTGTTATGAAGGGATACTGGGGTCGCCCAGATTTATCCGAAAAAGGATTTTTTAAGAGAGCCATTACAGATCAATTTGAAGATATTTTTTATCGAACAGGCGACCTGGTACAAAAGCTGCCAGATGGAAATTATCGATTTTTAGGCAGAAAAGACCGGCAAATAAAAACACGTGGATATCGGGTCGAACTCGATGAAATTGAAACAATCCTTCTCGCAATTCCGGAAGTGGCTGAGGCTGCTGTTTATCCCGTCCCAGATGGTGAAGGCTCAAATCTCATTGAAGCTGCCGTTATACCAAAAGTGGAAATCGATCTATCAACAGATGTATTATTTTTTGAGCTAGGAAAAAAATTGCCACCATATGCAATTCCAAGTGCAATTCACATCCGATCGGATTTTCCGCGCACTTCAACAGGAAAAATTGATCGAAGATCGTTACAAAATTTAGTTCAAATTGGCAAATAAGCAGGAGGTATAAATGGAAAGGGTAAAAGCATTAACAAATTATATTGAATCTGAGCTCGCAAAAGGTCGCAAAACAAATATTCAACCAACTGATGACTTATTGAGCGAAGGTATAATCGATTCTCTGGGAATTCTTCAATTAGTGGGGTTTATAGAAGAAAATTTTAATATCGTAATAGCAGATGAAGATGTGGTTTTGGAAAATTTCCAAAGTATTTCTGCATTAGACACATTTTTAAATTCTAAATAGTCTTTTTTTCATTCGGAGGAAAGAATGAGTGATGTAATTATTATTGGTGGTGGTCCTGCTGGCTCGTCTATGGGTAGTTACCTTTCAATGAAAGGTATCAGCAATATGATCATTGAGAAAGAAAATCATCCTCGTCCACATGTTGGAGAATCAATGGTAACTTCTTCAACATTGGTTTTTGATGAAATCGGATTATTACCGACTATGGAAAAAGAAGCCTTCGTTCATAAAGGTGGTGCATCCTGGCACGAACCAGGTGGAAGGGAATTTGCCATCCATTTTCGCGAACTGGTTCGTGAAGGAATCCGGCAGGACTACACATACCATGTAGACCGTGGAAAATTGGATTTATTGTTATTAAAAAATGCCGAACGATTAGGTTCACAGGTTGTCCAAGGTGTAACCGTAAAACAAATTTTATATGAAGGTAGCAAGGCAGTTGGTGTCCGAGCAAATTTTGGTGGCAAAGATGTAGATCTATCTGCCAAAATTGTTGTCGATGCCAGCGGTCGAAACACCATGATTGGTCGACAGCTCAATATGAAGAAGAATGACCCCATTTTCAATCAATATGCTGTCCATGCATGGTACGAAAATGTACACCGTGGTGATATTGAAGAAACATACGATTATATCCATATTTACTTCTTACCCGTTGAACGCGGTTGGGCATGGCAAATTCCGATTAATGAGAAGATAACTTCGATGGGGATCGTTGTTGAACGCGAAGTTTTTCGTGAATTTAAAGGCGATACACAGGCATATTTCGATCATTACATCAATAGTAATGTGGCTTTGTCCAAAGCGATGCAAAATGCCAGGCAAGTAAATGAGTTTAAAACAGAGGGTGACTATAGTTACAGTATGAGTCAATTTGTGGGTGACGGATTTTTACTTGTAGGCGACGCAGCCAGATTTGTTGACCCTATTTTTTCCTCCGGTGTAAGTATTGCATTATATTGTGGGAAATATGCATCTGAAGTTATTGAAAAAGCTTTAAAACAAGGTGATGTGAGCAGGGAAATGCTTTTGCCTTTCGAAACAAAATTAAAATCAGGCGTAAGTGTTTGGTATGAATTTATTCGACTTTATTACAAACTGTTACCTCTTTTTACACATTTTGTTCAATCCAAGAAATATCGTGAGGAAATACATAGGTTGTTACAGGGAGATGTATTTGAACGATCTGAAGTGGACGTGTTGGATGCCATGCGGAGATATATTGAAGTCGTTGAAAAGACCGAAAATCACATTTTCCGTTCTCAACTGACAAACATTCCTATCGATGAGATCCCAGAAACAATTCTTTCGGAATCAATGCAGTCAACATGATCACCAGGGATAGGAATGATTAGAAAATTTCTTTATTTGAATGGCATTGCCATCATTTCTGTAAT